>JABDRK010000360.1 GCA_013041785.1 Eudoraea sp. | reverse complement strand
CCTTTGATCTAGGAGGCTTTAAGCAGGATATTGCTGATGGCCTGTATTTTGACAGTTCTATTCCCCAGGGGTATGGAATAGGGAGCAGTGGGGCATTGGTGGCAGCAGTTTACGATAAGTATGCCTTCAATAAGATTACTGTTCTGGAGAATTTGACAAGGGAGAAGCTTCTGAAGCTGAAAGTAATCCTGGGAAAAATGGAATCGTTTTTTCATGGTAAATCCTCAGGCTTGGATCCCCTGAACAGCTATCTCAGTCTCCCGATTCTTATCAATTCTCAGGATAACGTTGAATCTACCAGTATTCCTTCCCAGAATCTAAAAGGTTCTGGAGCTGTGTTTTTACTCGACAGTGGAATTACGGGAGAGACGGCTCCCATGGTTGAGATATTCATGGAAAAGTTGAAAAATGAAGGGTTCCGAAAGGTGTTAAAGGATCAATTCATCAAGCATACGGATGCCTGTGTTGATGATTTCATCAGCGGGAATATCAAATCCCTGTTCAGCAATCTCAAAGAACTCTCTCACGTAGTTCTGGATCATTTCAAACCCATGATACCTGAGAAGTTCCATCAGCTATGGAAACAGGGGATCGAAACCAACGAATACTACCTTAAACTTTGTGGTTCCGGGGGAGGAGGATATATACTTGGCTTTACCCAGGACATAGAAAAAGCCAGACAGGCCCTTAAAGGCCATTCCCTCGAAGTGGTGTACACATTCTAAGCTTTTACCATGCTTAGTAGAAGAAACAAACTCTTGTTGCTCAAGATGCTGAGCCTGTTCTCTATTGTCAGGGGATATAACATTCTGATGATTATCCTGGCGCAGTACCTGGCCTCCGTCTTCATACTTTCTTCCGATTTGCCGCTCAGAGAGGTCGTTCTGGATCCGCAGTTGTTTGTACTCGTTTTAGCATCGGCACTTGTAATCGCAGGGGGGTATATCATTAATAGTTTTTACGACTCAGAAAAAGACCTGATCAATAAACCCCGAAAAAGCATGCTCGACCGTTTAGTGAGTCAGCGTACTAAGTTGTCGGCCTATTTTGTCCTCAACTTCCTTTCTGTATTGTTAGGCAGCTATGTTTCTTTCCGGGCTGCATTCTTTTTCTCTGCCTATATATTTGGAATCTGGCTCTATTCCCATAAGCTAAAGCGTATCCCATTTATCGGAAACCTGGTTTCTGCTTCCCTGGCGATAACCCCTTTTTTCATTGTCTTTGTGTATTACAGGAATTTTGAAACGGTCATATTTGTGCACGCAGTATTCCTTTTTTTACTGATTCTCGCCCGAGAAATGATTAAGGACCTTGAAAATATTATCGGGGATTTGGCCCAGGGATACCGTACCATCCCCATTCTCTATGGTACCGGATTTTCCAAGATATGTATCATGATCCTGATTGTACTTACACTGGTGCCTGCGCTGCTTTTGATTCGCAAATTCGATGTAGGCATGATGTACATGTATTTTTCGGCGAGTATAGTGCTGCTTTTTCTATTCCTTATTTTATTATGGAAAGCTGAAGGGAAAAAGCACTATGTATGGCTTCACAACATTTTAAAGTTTACCATAGTAGCAGGGGTATTTAGTATCTTGCTGATCGATATTGATTTAGTACTCAACAGAATATTCTAATGGATCCTAAGCTGAAAGTGGGACTTGCACAGATCGCTCCTGTCTGGTTAGATAGAGCCGCCACTATGGACAAGATAGCCGCCTGTATCAAAGAGGCTGCAAGGGAAAAGGCCGAGTTACTGGTCTTTGGAGAAGCTTTATTACCCGGTTATCCATTCTGGCTGGCCTATACAAACGGTGCAGCTTGGGATCTTAAGGTGAACAAGGAAATCCATGCCCATTACACACAAAATGCGGTATCCCTGGAGGCAGGAGACCTGGAACCCATCTGTGCCCTGGCTGCTGAAAACCAGATAGCCCTGTATTTAGGGTTAATCGAAAGACCCGGGGACCGTGGGGGCCATAGTTTATATTGCTCATTGGTTTATATCAATACCGATGGCAGGATCAAATCAGTACACAGGAAACTGCAACCGACCTATGACGAACGACTAACCTGGGCACAGGGCGATGGTCATGGGTTGCAAACACATTCCTTAAAGGAATTTACGTTAGGAGGGCTCAATTGCTGGGAGAATTGGATGCCATTGCCAAGGGCAGCCTTGTATGCCCAGGGAGAAGACCTGCATGTTGCCGTATGGCCAGGGAACCTGAACAACACCAAAGATATTACCCGCTTTATCGCCAGAGAGTCCAGAAGCTATGTGCTGTCCGTTTCTTCTTTGATGCGCCAGTCTGACTTCCCTAAAAACACTCCGCATTTAGACGTATTGCTGAAAAGCACTCCAAAAATCATGGCCAATGGGGGTTCTTGCATTGCAGGCCCGGATGGGGAATGGATCCTGGAACCTCTGGTTGAAAAGGAAGGAATTCGCTATGCAGACCTGGATATTAACCGGGTATATCAGGAACGTCAGAATTTTGATCCGGCAGGGCATTATTCGAGGCCTGATGTGACCAGGCTGATTCTAAACAGGGAAAGGCAGAGCACCCTGGGCTTTGAAGATAATACGGCCTAAAAGGGGCGTGAACCACAAGCATTCCGTACCTTTGGCCACCTAATTTTAACACATGCGAAAACCCAGGGGAAATAAGAGATCAGAACATACCCGTTCAAAAACACCTAAGCATGGATTTCGGAGATCCAAAACGAAGCCTTCAGGAAATACCTCAGGGAAACAGGAAAGCATGCCTAAAAGAGCTGGTGATCCCGGCCTAATACGCTTGAATAAATATGTGGCCAATAGCGGGGTTTGTTCACGAAGAGAGGCGGACACCTTTATTGCAGCTGGCAATGTTACGGTAAATGGCGTTCCTATAACCGAAATGGGTTTCAAGGTTAAGCCCGGAGATACGGTGCGTTTTGACGGGCGTTTGCTCAATCCGGAAAAAAAGGAGTATATACTGCTAAATAAGCCCAAAAACTTCATTACTACCACCAGTGATGAAAAAGGGAGGCGTACGGTTATGGAATTGATTTCCAAAGCTTCTAAAGCCCGGCTCGTTCCAGTAGGTCGTCTGGATCGCAACACCACCGGTTTATTGCTGTTTACCAATGACGGGGACCTGGCCAAAAAGCTCACCCACCCCAGGCATATGGTGCGTAAAATCTACCACGTGGAATTGAATAAAAACCTGAGTTCCGAAGACCTGCATGCGATCAAAAAAGGACTGCAACTGGAGGATGGCCCTATAAGCGTTGATGACATCAGCTATATCAAAAATACGCCCAAACGGGAAGTAGGGGTAAAGATCCACAGTGGACGCAATCGGATTGTAAGACGAATTTTCGAGCACCTCGGATACGATGTGGTAAAGCTGGATCGGGTGGTGTTTGCAGGATTAACCAAAAAAGACTTGCCCCGTGGGCACTGGAGGCCACTCACAACTCAGGAAGTAATTAACCTGCAAATGATAAAATAGCATTTATTCGCTGGCCTGGAAATCTCCACTAAGCATTGTGCTTACATTTTTCCAAAAAGCGTTGACCGCAGGATCCGAAGTATCCTGTCCCCATAAAATCTTCATAGGCCATTTCCCACAGATCAGTGTATCCGGCCTTATTCCTCAATGGCATCGTTCATCTTCTTACGTATCTTATCCAGGCATAAATTGCCTATGCTCCCTTCATGGGTATGGGTTACCGTCTTCTTAGGCTGATATTTACCTGCTGCAATTTCTTCTCCTAACTGTTTGTAGGCATCGCGAAAAGGCATTCCCTGCTGTACCAGTTCATTTAGGTTTTCTACACTAAACAGGTAATCGTATTTAGGATCAGACAGGATATCTTTATTCACCTGCACCTGACCCAGGCTAAAGGTGGTTATCTCCAGGCAGTCCTTCAGGGCGGTTATCGCCGGAATGATTTTCTCCTTTAACAACTGGAAGTCCCTGTGATATCCACTGGGCAGGTTATTGGTCATTATGATGATTTCATTTGGGAGCGATTGCAGGCTGTTGCACCTTGCCCGGACCAGTTCAAAAACATCCGGATTCTTCTTGTGGGGCATAATGCTGCTACCGGTAGTCAGTTGATCAGGAAAGGAAATGAATCCATGGTTCTGGCTGTTGTAGAGGCAGCAGTCCATGGCCAGCTTGGATAAGGTAGCTGCCAGGCCCGACATGGCAAAAGCTACAGATTTTTCAACCTTTCCCCTGCCCATCTGGGCCGCCACCACATTGAATTTCAGTGTATCGAAATGTAGCAAATCCGTGGTGTATGATCTGTCGATAGCAAAGGAACTCCCATATCCCGCAGCGCTCCCAAGCGGATTCTGATCACTTATCTTATATGCGGCATTGAGCAGGTAAACGTCGTCAATCAGGCTTTCTGCATAGGCCGAAAACCACAGCCCAAAAGAAGAAGGCATGGCAATTTGTAAATGGGTATACCCCGGAAGCAGGATAGATTGGTGTTGATTCGCAAGATCCATCAATAAATCAAACAGTTCAACAACCCCTTTTTTTATACTGGACAGTTCATCTTTCAAGTAAAGCTGCATCGCTACAAGTACCTGGTCATTCCTGGATCGGGCGGTGTGGATCTTTTTACCTGCATCCCCAAGTTTTTCGGTCAGGAGATACTCTATTTTGGAATGCATGTCTTCAAATTCGCCTTCTATGGTAAACGTCCCTTCAGCTATGGATTTCTCTATCTCCTCCAACGCCAGAACCAAAGCCTTTCCTTCTTCTTCAGACACCAAACCAACTTTGGCCAGCATTTGGGCATGGGCAATCGAGGCCCTGACATCGTAGTACGCAAGATTAAGGTCGAGTTCCCGATCCTGACCTACAGTGAAGGCTTCAATTTTTTTGTCCGTGCTTTGCCCTTTATCCCAGAGTTTCATAGTCTTCTGTATTTGGTTTGATCCTTTTTTCTATAGTCATTATTTCATTGTTCTAAGGGTTACTTAGAAAAGATTTCAGCAGCTGTATATAAAGCTGAACGCCTTCCTCTATTTCCCTGACATGTATGTATTCATCTGCAGAATGGGAACGGGTGCTGTCTCCAGGGCCCATCTTAAGAGACTGACAATTCAAGGCTGCCTGATCAGACAAAGTAGGAGACCCATAAGCTTCTCTTCCGAGTGCTAATCCCGATTGTACCAGTAGGTGGTTGCGGTCAATTGAAGATGAATTCAGTCGAAGCGAACGCGGTTTGAGTTCACAGGGGGCTTCCCGCATGAGAATTTCAGCGATTTCCTCATTGGTATAGCAGTCGTTGACCCGGGTATCAATCACCAGGTCTATTTTGGCAGGCACCACATTGTGCTGTTTTCCTCCGTTTATTTGTGTTACGGTAAGTTTAACCTCGCCCAATACGTCGGACACCTTTTCAAACTGATAGTTTTGGAACCACTCCAGAACGGCAATGCTGTTGTACACCGCATTATTCTCATTGGGATGTGCAGCATGGGAAGGTGTACCTTTTACTTCGGCATCAAAAACGATAAGGCCTTTCTCAGCAATAGCAAGGTTCATGAGCGTAGGTTCACCCACAATGGCCACATCTATTTCGGGCAAATGCGGCAGTAATCCTCTCAGACTTTTGGGTCCGGCAATTTCCTCTTCTGCAGTAGCTGCCAGGATGAGGTTGTGACTCAGATTTTCCCAATTATAGAAATGCGTAAAAGCTGCCATAAGGGAAACCAGGCATCCGCCGGCGTCGTTACTGCCCAGTCCAAAGAGTTTTCCATCCTCAATATGGGGGCGAAAGGGATCCCGTGTATAGGCGCTGTTGGGCTTAACCGTATCGTGATGGGAGTTGAGTAACAACGTTGGTTTTTCCGAATCAAAATAACGGTTGAAGGCATATACGTTATTCCCCCATTTTTTCACTGAAATCCCAAACGAATGGAGCCATATTTCAATGGCCTCGGCCGTTTTATCCTCTTCTGAAGAAAAAGACGGGATGGCGATCAACTCCATGAGCAGGCTCAGGGCTTTATCGGTTAATATTTGCAATTCGGTTTTCATAGAGAAAGTATTGTATACCTGCCCGGATTTGATGCAATCATGTCTGTACTGCCAATACACACCCGGCTTACGCCGGCCTGCAATGCCCTGAAACTATTGGCCAGTTTCGGCAGCATCCCATCGGATATTATTTGATCCGCGAGTAATTGCTGATAGCCCTCAAGATTGATATTTGGGATTATGGAATGATCATCGTCCTTGTCCCGCAAGACCCCTTGCTTTTCAAAACAATAGTACAGGGTAACCTTAAATTGCTCGCCCAGTCCAATGGCCAGTTCCGATGCAATGGTATCAGCGTTTGTATTCAGCATTTGGCCTTTCTGATCATGGGTTATTGCACAAAATGCTGGCACCAGCTCAGCGGATATCAGGCTCATCAGGGCTTTGGAATTTATTCCTTCAATATCGCCTACCCAGCCGTAATCAATATCGCTAACCGGTCTTTTACAGGCCTGTATTATGTTGGCATCAGCTCCGCTTAACCCGATTGCGTTACAACCCAGGCCTTGCAACTGCCCCACGATTTTTTTATTCACCAAACCTGCATAGACCATTAGGGCTACATCCAGGCTAGCGGTATCCGTTATTCTTCTGCCTGCAACCATTCGGGCCTCAACCCCTAATTTTTTTCCCACTTCTGTTGCGCGCTTGCCCCCACCGTGAACCAGGATTTTTGGATGTTGAATACCCGAAAAATGCCTGAGAAACCGTTGGAGTTCTGCAGGATCTTCTATCACATTTCCGCCTATTTTTACTATCGCAAGTTCAGGTTTCATTTTCGATTGGTTACAGCTTATAAGGTTTCCAAAAGTTTCTTTAAAACTAATTGGGCAGCATAGGTTCGGTTATTGGCCTGTTCGATAACCAAAGACTGCCCACTATCCAGCACAGCGCCCTCCACAACAACATTACGTCGGGCAGGCAGGCAATGCATAAACCTGGCCTTTCCCAATACATCCTGGGTTATCATCCAGGAATTATCCCTGTTCAGCACCTTACCGTAGTCCAGGTAACTACTCCAGTTTTTTGCATATATAAAATCAGCTCCTTCCAGGGCCTGTTTTTGGTCGTGAAAAACAGGGGTATTGCCTACTATTTTGTCATTTAGTTCATATCCCTCGGGATGGGTGATACAGAAGTCAACAGGCATTTGCTGCATCATTCTGATAAAGGAATTGGCAACCGCATGGGGTAAAGGTCTGGGATGGGGTGCCCAGGTCAGTACTACCTTGGGTCGCTTACTGGTTTTATGTTCTGCTATAGTGATGGCATCAGCCAGTGCCTGCAGGGGATGCCCCAAAGCACTTTCCAAATTGATCACGGGTATTGTGCAGTGATCTATGAAGCCGTTAAGGACTTGCTCGGATTCATCCTCAGATTTGTCTTTTAGTCCGGCAAAGGCACGTATTCCCAGAATGTCACAATACTGGGATACTACCCTTGCTGCTTCCCGAACGTGTTCGGCCCGGTCCCCGTCCATAATAGTCCCGTCGGCAAATTCAAGTGCCCAGCCCTCCTTTCCAAAATTCATAACCATTACCTCCATCCCCAGATTCAAGGCAGCCTTCTGGGTACTCAGACGTGTTCTCAGGCTGTTATTAAAGAACAGTAATCCCAGGGTTTTACCACTACCTAATTGCTTGTGCTGTCGGGGGTTGCTTTTCAACTCCCGGGCCTCATTCAGCCATTGGGTTAAATCGGGTATATCATATACAGAAGTATAGTTTTTCATGACAGCGCAGCTTTAAGTGCTTCAAAAAAGAGGCCGAGTTCTTCCCGGCTTACCCCTAAGGAGGGTAGAATGCGCAAAACCTTTTTGTTTTTGGCTCCTCCGGTAAACATCCGGTATTCATAAATGAGTTTTTCACGGAGGGGAGCTACTTCAAAATCGAACTCCATCCCCAGCATGAGTCCCTTTCCTTTAACCCGTTTTACTTCCGGAATTTCTGCTGCCTTTTCCCTGAAATAGGATTCAAGCGCTGCGGCATTATTAAGGAGTTCTTCCGCTTCAAGCACTTCCAATACAGCAAGAGTTGCGCTACAGGCCAGGTGATTTCCGCCAAAAGTGGTACCCAAAATTCCAAAGGAGGCCTTTATTTTTTCATGGATCAGGATACCTCCAACAGGAAAACCATTTCCCATTCCCTTGGCCATGCTGATGATATCGGGTTCTATTCCGTAGTGCTGAAATGCAAAGAACCTGCCGCTGCGTCCAAAACCCGATTGCACCTCGTCTGCTATCAGGATTACCCCATGGCTTTTACAGCAATCTGCAAGGAATCGGTAAAATTCTTGTGACGGCTGATCCAGTCCCCCCACACCTTGTATGGCTTCGAGAATTACGGCGCAGACATCCCCTTTGTCCAGTTCAGATTTCAGGGAAAGCCGGTCTTCAAAATCCAGAAAAGTCACCTGGTGCTGTTGGTTAATCGGGGCGTTTATTTTTGGATTATCGGTTGCAGCCACTGCAGCAGATGTTCGACCGTGAAAGCTGTTCTTAAATGCAATGACACGGGATTTTCCGGTATGGAATGAGGCCAGTTTTAGCGCGTTCTCATTCGCTTCAGCACCGGAATTGCACAAAAACAACTGGTATTGCGGGCACTCAGAGAGGCGGGCAAGCTTTGTAGCCAATTCGGATTGCAGGGGATTCACAACGGAATTGCTGTAAAAACCCATTTTGTCCAGTTGTGCCTTTAGGCGGGCCACATAGGTAGGATGAGAATGGCCGATGGAAATTACGGCATGGCCGCCGTAAAAATCAAGATATTCCTGCCCCTGCTCATCGGTAATGGTAATTCCCCGCGCCGAAACCGGTGTGACTTTATATAAGGGGTAAACATCGAAAATTTTCATATTCCCAGCCGCTGTTTGTTCCGATTATGAATTCATCTTGAATTCGTTGATCTTTTTAAATGAGGCAACGATTCCACGGATCAGGGAAGAAGACAGGCCCTGGTGTTCCATCTCGTTCAATCCCTCTATAGTGCATCCCATAGGCGTGGTTACCTTATCAATCTCTTGTTCGGGATGGTGTCCGGAAGCGATAAGGAGACCGGCGGCCCCGTCACAGGTATGCATGGCAAGTGACTGCGCTTCTTTGGCATCGAATCCCAGCTGTATTGCGCCCTGGGTGGTAGCCCGGATCAGTCGCATCCAAAAGGCTATTCCGCTGGCGCAAATTACCGTAGCTGCCTGCATTTGTTCTTCCGGTATTTCAAGGGAATGTCCCATCCGGTTAAAAATGGCTTTTGCCAATTCAATTCGTTTTTTTCCGGCTTCATTGCTGCAAAGGCAGGTCATGGATTTACCTACAGAGATAGCCGTATTAGGCATACTCCTGATGATATAATGGGCTTTACCGATTAAATCTTCCATTCTCTTTATGCTGAACCCGGTAATCGTGGAAATTATCACATGTTTATCAGTGAGCAGGTCTTTTACTTCTTCAAGGATCCCGGCGAAATGGCCAGGCTGTACGGCAAAAATCAGGATGTCTGACTGTCTCACGGCTTCCTTGTTATCTGACGAAACCTGGACGTTGCCGTATTTTTCAAAATCGCGGATACTCTCCGGACTTTTTTTAGTCAGGTACATCGAAGTTGCGCCATTACTATGCAGGATGCCCTTGGCAATGGACTTTCCCAAATTTCCAGTTCCGATTATGGCTATTTTCATGGTTGTTTTTTTATCTGATGCTGTGATTGTTTAAGTATTAGAAGATACTTGCCTTAAGTTGAAGTCCTTCATTTTCAGGAAAACCAAACATTAGGTTCATATTTTGAACGGCCTGCCCGGAGGCTCCTTTCAGCAGGTTATCTATGGCCGAAGTTACCAGCAATATATCATCATGATGGTGTATATGAAGGTGGCACTGATTGGTGTTAACCACCTGTTTCAATTGTAAAGGCTCCCGGCAAACCTGGGTAAACGGTGCTTCTTTATAGAACGCTTTGAAAAGATCATGTATCGTTGTTTTTTGGCCTGTAAACCGGGTGTATGCTGTTGCGAAAATACCTCGTGTATAATTTCCCCGAACAGGCAGGAAAAGCAGTTTTCCAGGTTCCTTTTGTCCGCGTTCCAGGCTCTGTTCGATCTCTGACAGATGCTGATGGGTAAAGGGTTTGTACCAGGACTGGTTATTGTTTCTCCAGCTAAAATGCGTGGTTGCAGACGGACTCACACCTGCTCCTGTGCTCCCTGTAGTGGCATTTACGTGGATATCATCACCCAAATGACCAGAAAATGCGAGGGGTAAAAGGGCCAGTTGTATAGCTGTGGCAAAACATCCCGGATTGGCGATATAGTCTGCCTCTTTGATCTCCTTTTTGTTCAGTTCAGGCAGTCCGTAGACAAACTGTTTTCCATTCAGCGTATTGTTCTCCTGTAACCTAAAATCCTGGCTCAGGTCAATTATTTTTGTCATTCCTCCAAATGTATGCTCGGAAAGGAATTTCCTGCTGTAGCCATGTCCCAGACACAGGAAGACCAGGTCAACATCAGTATTTACCTTGTTGCCAAAGGAGAGGTCGGTTAGACCCTCGAGGTCCGGATGTGCAGTAGTGACCGGTTTACCTGCCCGGGTTCTGCTAAAAATAAAGTTGATTTCCACCTCCTTGTGGTGGACGAGCAACCTGATTAGCTCCCCTCCGGTATAACCAGAACCCCCTACAATTCCAACCTTAATCATGATTTTGATTTACATGGTTAGCAATTTTACCAGCATTGGACAGTATCTTAATAAAGCCTTTTGCATCAGCTGCTGTCCAGCCTTCATTCCATTCCCCGTAACTACCGAAAGAAGCGTTCATGAGGTCGTGTTCAGATATAATTCCCTCCAGCACAAAACGATAGGGGTGCAGACTTATAAAGACCTCCCCGGACACGTGTTTTTGAGTGTCTTGCAGAAAAATTTCAATGTTGCGCATTACTTCATCCAGGTAATTTCCTTCGTGCAGCAGCATGCCATAAAAATTTCCAAGTTGTTCCTTTTGGTATTGCTGCCACTTACTAAGGGTATGCTTTTCGAGCAGGTGGTGTGCTTTTATAATAATGAGCGGGGCCGCAGCCTCAAATCCCACCCTGCCTTTAATGCCTATGATGGTATCGCCCACATGTACATCCCGCCCAATGGCAAATCGGGAAGCAAGGGAGTTTAATTTGATGATGTTTCCCACAGGGCTGCCCTTTTCATCATCAACAGCAACAAGCTCTCCTTTTCTAAAGCTCAGTTTTATTTTTTTGGATGCTGTTTCCTCCATCGGACTCGGGAAAGCAGAATCTGGAAGGGGAAGGTCAGAGGTCAGGGTTTCATCACCCCCAACTGAGGTCCCCCAAAGGCCTTTATTAATAGAATATTTGGCCTTTTCCCAGGAATAGTCGATGCCCTGATCCTGCAGGTAGCCAATCTCGGCCTGGCGCGATAACTTTTCATCACGTATGGGTGTGATGATTTCCAACTCAGGGGCCATTATCTGAAAGATCATATCAAAGCGAACCTGGTCGTTACCTGCGCCTGTGCTTCCGTGTGCGATACTGTCTGCTCCAATTTCCTTGGCATGGTTTACGATCTCTATGGCCTGTATGATCCTCTCCGCACTTACTGACAGGGGATAGGTGTTGTTCCGCAGCACATTTCCATAGATCAGGTATTTTACGACCTTGTCATAAAAGGTTTCCACGGCATCAATAGCTGTGTAGGTGCTGGCTCCTAATGTTAGTGCTTTTTCCTTTATTTCTGAGATCTCTGTTTCACTAAAGCCCCCGGTATTTACAGTAACCGCATGCACCTCATAACCCAGTTCCTTTGAAAGGTATCGTGCGCAGTATGAAGTATCCAGTCCACCGCTGTAGGCCAATACTAATTTTTTCATTTTGATTCTTTTTTAGTGAACAGGTTTCCTTTTAATTTTTTCAATGACTGCAGGGACTTAGCCTGACCTTTGGTTTTTTTGATTTTTGTCTTGTCGTTCGGATCAAACAACATCCCTGTGCAGAGGCACATTTTGTATTCGGTGCGGGTTAGCACATCGAAATTTTTACAGGTTTGGCAGCCTTTCCAGAATTCCGGGTCATCTGTGAGTTCAGAGAATGTAACCGGTTTATACCCCAGTTCATAATTCATTTTCATTACGGCCAGTCCCGTTGTGATTCCAAAGATTTTGGCATGGGGGAACTTTTTCCGGGACAAATCAAAAATGGCTTTCTTGATCTTTTTCGCCAGTCCCTGTTTCCGATAATCCGGATGGACGATCAGCCCGCTGTTTGCTACAAACTTCTTATGACCCCACACTTCGATATAACAAAAACCTGCAAAGTTATCTCCATCCAGAGCGATGACTGCCTGTCCGTTCTGAAGTCGTTTTACAATATATTCAGGGGTACGCCTGGCGATACCCGTACCTCGTACTTTCGCCGATTCGGTTATGGTATCACTGATGATCTGTGCGTATTTAATGTGAGATTCGT
>JABDRK010000357.1 GCA_013041785.1 Eudoraea sp. | reverse complement strand
TATGTATTCCTCGCTTACGGATTCGGGGGTATTTTCGGGCCTATCCTCGGGGGCTACCTCGGTGACCTAGGCAATTTTCCGGCAGCATTCACGATTTCAGGGGTTCTGGTCCTGCTAAGTACCCTGCTGATCTATTTTGTAAAATATGTTAGGGAGGCTCAAAATTGATAGCTCACAGTAAAAGAGCAGTTCAGATCCTATAAATGCTACACTAAAATTTATTCACAAGGATCGGATGGGAGTGTTGGATGAGCAGAACAAGCTGCCTGTATTCCCTTTCTTTTCCCTATTTTTGACCGATTTTAAAAATACGATGATAATGAAGAATATGATTTGGTTGGTCGTTGCCCTGGCCTGGGCCTGTAACGCCACACAAAAATCTACAGAAACTGCTAATACTAATGGGGAAGAGCAAGCCCCCATTTATTATGCAAAGACCATTACTGAGGAAGAACTCAAAGATCACCTTTACACCTATGCTTCAGACGAATTTGAAGGTCGGGAAACCGGGAAACCAGGTCAGAAAAAAGCCGTTGAGTATATCAGGGCCAGCTACGAAGACCTGAAAATTCCCGCAGCCCAGGCAAACGGGGAATATTTTCAAAAGGTGCCCCTTGAAATGGCTAAACTCCCCACAGGTGCCATCACAATTGAAGGCAAGGAATTTCAAATAGGGAAAGACTTCCTCTCCTTTACTGCAGCCAATGGCAGTTTTGAAGAAATCGTATATGTAGGCTATGGAATTGAAACAGAAACCTATTCTGATTACGGTGATATGGACGTCGCCGGTAAATTATTGCTGATGAAATTTGGAGAACCGCAAAATCAGGACGGTACCTATGTGCTCTCCGGAAGCACAGAATCTTCGGGCTGGAGCAATATGTCCGAGGCGGTGGGGAAACGGACCGAGATTGCCGAAGCAAAAGGCGCCAAAGGAATCCTGTATTACGATCCTTTAAACTATGCGCGTTATAATGGGTACTTCGAGTACATGCAGCGGAATAAAAGTGGACGGTTGAACATTGCACAAGCCGGTGAAGACCCTGCACTTATATTACTGGGACAGGAATTAGCCGATTTCCTGATGCCTGATTTAGAAAGTGCCACAACCATGCAAGCAGTCTCCAAAGAGATAAGCCTGAAGTTAGAAAGTGCCAATGATGCTGTGGATTCAGAAAATGTAGTCGCTGTTATAAAAGGCTCCGCCTATCCGGAGGAGTATGTGGTGATTTCTTCCCACCTCGACCATATCGGAATTAATTCCCAGGGTCAGATCAACAATGGTGCGGATGACGACGGCTCGGGTACCGTAGCCATGCTGGAAATTGCCGAAGCCTTTAAAAAAGCCGCTGAATTGGGAGCCGGACCCAAACGTTCTGTAGTTTTCCTGCATGTTACCGGGGAAGAAAAAGGTCTGTTGGGTTCACAGTATTATACAGATGTTGATCCTATTTTCCCTTTAGCTCAGACCGTTGCTAACCTGAACATCGATATGATCGGCCGGATTGACCCCAAGCGGGAGGGCGACAGGAATTATGTGTACCTGATTGGTTCCGACAAGCTCAGTTCGGAACTTCACGAACTTTCTGAGAACATCAATGCAGAATTTTGCGGACTGGAACTGGACTACAAGTACAATGATGAAAAGGACCCCAATCGTTTTTATTACCGAAGTGACCACTACAATTTTGCGAAAAACAACATCCCGATCATATTCTACTTTAGCGGAACCCACGAGGATTACCACCGGCCGGGAGATACGCCGGACAAGATCAACTACGATCTGCTAAGTATCCGAACCAAATTGGTTTTTCACACCGCCTGGGAACTCGCTAATCGCGAACAACGCGTTGTAGTAGACAAGATGGCCAGGTAAGGAAAAATCCTAAGGAAAATTAAAACCCCAACTGTAGCAGTTGGGGTTTTTTGCTAATGCCGCTATACGCCTTGGTCTGAGACCTGCTAACCGATCGAAGTGAGCGTCAGTAGTTATTGATATTTAGGTCCATATTTATGAATAAATCTTATTTTCCTGGCCCTGCTTAGATTCTTAAGTTTTCTTTCCAGGGTAAGCGCCTCTTTAAGGGTAGCCTTATGAATTACACATTCCAAATGCCATGGTATACCCGCTGAGGTGTAAGTTGACAATCCCTGATTATGTTCAAAGATGCGCTTGGAAATATTTCTGGTCTGTCCCACATAGAATCGGCCTAGTTTTTCAGAAGAAATTATATAGACATAATAACACATGATATTATTCTTAAAAGAACATATCTGGCTATTGTGAATTCCTCTTGCATTGGGGTAAAAAAAATAGTGCTGACGATCCTTACTGGATGTCAGCACTGCTTCCGCTATACTCTTTGGTCTGAGGCCTGCTGACCGATCGAAGTGAGCGTCCGAAGGACCGACCAAAGAGAGCGTCAGTAGGGTGGAAGACCGGGTTCGAACCGGCGACCTCTGGAACCACAATCCAGCGCTCTAACCAGCTGAGCTACAACCACCATTTTAAGCGGAGTCAAAGGTACTTTATTTTAGGCATTGAAACCAAAAA
>JABDRK010000330.1 GCA_013041785.1 Eudoraea sp. | reverse complement strand
CCTCCAGGGTCTCTGCATTGGTATCCAGGATATAGCGGACCATAGAACCTCTGGCCTTTTTGGCAAAAAAGCTGATGATTTTGAGTTTGTCATTCTTCCAGTCCTTGAAAATCGGGGTGATTACTGGCACCTTCAACTGCTTTGCGTCCAGGGCATTGAAGTATTCGTTACTGGCCAGGTTTACAAATAGCTCATCATCTCCAAGCTCTGCGTTCAGTGTATCTGTAAGCGTCTTTTTCCAAAAGTCATATAAATTCTTTTTCCGGCCTACTTTCAACTGCGTTCCCATTTCCAACCGATAAGGCTGGATAAGATCCAATGGCTTCAGGATTCCATACAGTCCAGACAGGATTCTCAAGCTATCCTGCAGTCTATCCAGTTTTTCTTCTGGCAGGGAGTAGGCATCTAAACCCAGGTAGACATCTCCATTAAAGGCATATACGGCCGGCCTTGCATTGTCCGGAGTAAACGGGAGATTGAAATCCTGGTTTCTTTCCCAGTTCAATTCAGCGAGTTGGTTGGAAATACCCATAAGCGTGGAAAGGGCCCTGGGTTTTTTCCTGGCCAGTACCTTGTTGAGCGTTTCTGCTTCCTTCAGAAATTGGGGAAGGGAAAATTTATCAGTAGGCAACTGACGTTCAAAGTCCAGAGATTTGGCAGGCGAAATGACGATTTTCATTTTTTGGTATTTGCCCCTAAAATTAAAGAGGATTTTTGTGAAAACCTCAGCAGTTACCTATAGACTTTTCAATACCGGCATTGAAGAAATTTATTTGGAATGCTGATGCGTAGCATATTGTCGCCATTTGTCAATACAGGCGGCCATATCTTCCGGAATTTCTGCATCAAATGCCATGGGCTTTCCCGTTACTGGGTGTGTAAAGCCAAGGGTTTTGGCGTGCAGTGCCTGCCGCGGCAATATTTTAAAGGCATTTTCCACAAATTGTTTGTATTTGGTAAAGGTGGTCCCTTTCAGGATCTTATCCCCGCCATAACGGGCATCATTAAACAGGGTATGCCCGATATATTTCATATGTGCCCGTATCTGGTGGGTCCTCCCGGTTTCCAGCTTACAGGATACCAGGGTCACATAATGCAGGCGTTCCAGTACTTTGTAGTGGGTTACTGCGGGTTTCCCATGTTCCCCTTCCGGGAAAACCTGCATTTGCAGTCGATTTTTAGGGTTGCGGCCAATATGCCCCGTAATAGTGCCTTCATCATCCTTTATATTCCCCCATACCAGGGCCACATATTCGCGTTCGCTGGTCTTGTCATAAAACTGTTGAGCCAGATGGGTCATGGCCTCCTCGGTTTTGGCTACTACAAGGAGTCCCGAGGTATCCTTATCGATCCGATGTACCAAACCCGGGCGGTTTTGGTCATTCACGGGTAGCTTTTCAAAATGATAGGCCAGTGCATTGACCAGTGTCCCGGAATAATTTCCATGTCCGGGGTGCACCACCATCCCCGCCGGCTTGTTTACCACCAGGAGCGCTTTATCCTCGTAGACGATCTCCAGGGGAATGTTTTCAGGAACTAATAAGAACTCATAAGGCGGGTGCTCAAACAAGACTCGGACTTCATCCCCGGGTTTTACCCGATAATTCTGTTTTACGGTCTTTCCGTTCACCCAAATATGTCCAGACTTGGCCGCTTGCTGAATTTTGTTTCGGGTGGCGTTTTCAATAAAATTCATCAGGAACTTATCCACCCGAAGGGGTTCCTGTCCTTTGGAGGCAATAAATTTGAAGTGTTCAAAAAGTTCATCGTCCCCGGGCGGATTTGTCTGCTGGGTATCCATGATTATCGGGAATCATCTTTCACGCGGGCGCTTCCGGGGATGGTGCCATTACCACAGATCAATTCAATCTTTGAAGTTTTAGGAAGTTTATCCCCGGGTTTCACGGCCTTCCCCTTATGTCTGATATAGTATACCATATCCTTTCCCAACTGGTCGATATAGGAAATCCGGTCTATCTCAAGGCCCACGGCCCTGAGCATGGATTCCGCATTCCGCTGTGTCACCTGAATAATTTGCGGGATGGTCACTTTCTTATACCCTGAGGGATTGACGGTTACATAAATCTTCCTGTTGGTCTTAACCTGGTTTCCTGCCGGAGGATCCTGTTCGATAATGGAAAAACGGGGATAATTGGGGTCGAAATTCGCTGAGTCGAGAACTTCATACCGCAGCCCGGCAGTTTGCAGTGTTTCCCGCATCTCCGTAACCGTCAATTTTGACAGGTCAGGTACTTCCACGAATTCCCCGTGATGGGTAGAACTTTTAAGCCATTGCATGCTCAGATAAACAATTATAAAAACGGCTACCAAAGCCAGTCCCAGATTTATCAGGAAAACGCGGCTTCTCAAAAAGGCAATAAACGATTTCATAAATAGCGTTGCTTTTGCGGTCAAAGATAGGAAATGCCCTAACTATTTATGCTATAGGGTATTTCCAAATGTATTCCTCTGCTTAATATACGCAAGGAGAATTGGTTTGGCCTTTTTTTCTTTGCGCTGAAAAGATGATCTTTGTTATTAGCACAGTCAATCTTCGTCAAAATGAAAAAAAATATTGCCATCATTATGGGTGGGTATTCCAGCGAAGTAGCCATTTCCCTGAAAAGCGGTGGTGTGGTCTATACCCATTTAAATAATGATACCTACAAAGCACATCGTATTCATATCCTGAAAGAAAAATGGGTGGGGCTTGACGATACCGGAAAAGAATTCCCGGTGAACCGGCATGATTTTTCAGTGGATTTCGGGCAGGGGCCCGTAACCTTTGATTGTGTATTTAATGCCATTCACGGATCTCCGGGCGAAGATGGGTATATGCAGGCCTACTTTGCCCTGTTGGGTATTCCCCAGACTTCCTGCAGTTATTACCAGGCAGCCCTTACCTTTAACAAGCGCGACCTGCTTAGTGTGTTAAAGCCCTATGGTGTTAAATGTGCCCGCTCATATCACCTCAATCTGGGTGATGCAGTTGATGTGGAGGCTATTGTGAGTAAAGTGGGTCTCCCCTGTTTTGTCAAAGCCAACAAAGCGGGAAGTAGCTTTGGGATTTCCAAGGTATATAAGCCGGAAGATATTAAAGCTGCCGTTAAAAATGCATTTCAGGAAGATGACGAAATTTTGATTGAGGCAGCCCTGGAAGGCAGAGAAGTTTCTGTAGGAGTCATCCGATATGAAGGCCAGGTCAAGGTGCTGCCCATTACTGAAATTATTCCTGAAACCGATTTTTTCGACTATGAAGCAAAATACCAGGGAAAATCAAAAGAAATCACTCCAGCAAGAATCAGTGCTGAAATGGCAAAGAAAGTAACCGATGTCGCGGCTTTTGTTTACAGGGTGCTCAAGATGAAAGGTTATGCCCGAAGCGAATTCATTTTTGTTGGGGATGAGCCTTATATGCTGGAGATGAACACAACCCCGGGTCTCACAGAGGAGAGCCTCCTGCCTCAGCAGGCACAGGCAGCCGGAATTTCCTTGCGAAGACTGTTCGAAAGTGCAGTAGAAGAGGCTTTATCCCAAAATAACTACTTTTGAATCAAATATCGGAGGTAATATGAAACGCGCAATTTTTCCGGGATCCTTCGATCCGATAACGCTGGGGCACTCGGACATTATCCAAAGAGGAATCCCCTTATTTGATGAACTGATTATTGCCATAGGAATCAATGCGGACAAACAATATATGTTTACCCTGGAAGAGCGAACCCGGTTCATAACCGAAGCGTTTGCCCACGAGCCAAAAATTAAAGTCCTTACCTATGAAGGGCTTACTATAGACTTCTGCCAAAAAGTAAAAGCGAATTACATCTTACGCGGCCTGCGAAATCCGGCAGATTTTGAATTCGAAAAAGCCATAGCGCATACCAACAGGAAGCTTTCTGAAATTGAAACTGTTTTTTTGCTAACCTCCTCAGGAAAATCCTACATTTCTTCTTCTATTGTTCGCGATGTAATCAGACATGGGGGCGACTATACAGTGCTCGTACCTGATACCGTAAGAATTAGTAAATAACAACCCGTGTTACAGGGGGTTTGCATTGACCTTTGCTGTTTATCTTTTCTATTCTTTTTATTGGATTCCTTGTTTATTTAGTAAGAATTTTCTGATATTTAATGCAGTTTTCTCGTATAGGCCTTACTAATTGTAGGACACACAACGGGATTTGGTGACTTCACAACAATGATTGAGGAATGATTGAAAATCCATATACATTAGTAAGAAAATTCGACTTAATGTTGAGGGGGACTCAGGATTCTATAACCAATCATCTGATAAAACAGTTGCCTTTTGCTACTGCATTTATTAACTCCAAGCTGGAGGTAGTGCATGCATCAGACCGCTGGATTTCTGACTTTGATTTTCAGGATAAAACC
>JABDRK010000158.1 GCA_013041785.1 Eudoraea sp. | reverse complement strand
GCGGTGATAATCCGGCAGTCGTTCTTTATTTCTCTGGCCGTAATAGGGAATAGTGATCCCCTGGAACTCAAATTGCCCGATGGGGTAATTGGTAGGCTGTCCTGTTTGATAGATAAAATTGGTGTTGAACCGCCATTTTTTGCTCAGGTCATAATTTCCGTAAATCGCAATATCATGGGTTTTATCAAATGGGGTGCTATACCATTGTCCCTGATTAATGCCCGTTTCCTGATTGGTGCGGCCGTTGTCAAATGTAGGTTCCCTTCCCGGAGTGCGTTGCTCGGAGCGCGACAAGGTGTAGGAAAGCCATCCTGTAAATCTTCCCTCATTTTTACGGAACAGGACCTCCCAGCCGTATGCACGAGCTTCCCCATTTAGGATTACTTGTTCTATAGCGTTATTGGCAATAAGGTTAGCCCCGTCTATATAGTCGATACGGTTTTGGATATCCTTGTAATACACTTCCGTTTCGAAGGTATAATCTCCTCCTTTTATGTTTCTGAAATACCCCAGGGCATATTGGTCCAGTAACTGCGGTTTAACAAAAGGCCCACTGGGAGTCCAGACATCCAGGGGGGTAGGTGAACTGGTATTGGACAACAAATGCAGATACTGGGCAATCCGTGTATAACTGGCCTTTACGGAACTATTCTCGTTCAGGGTATAGGAAAGGGCGACCCTGGGTTCAAGGTTGAGAAAGTCAGCCAGATTTTCCCCCCGGCCGGGATTAATGACTTCAATAGGCTCGGCTTCCTGGTAGATGAGGGCAAAGGGATCAAAAATGACCGGGTTGTCGTTCAGGTAAACATTCAGTTCATCCTGTCCCAGTCTTAAAAAATGGCTTAAACGCAGGCCGTATTCCAGACTAAGATTTTCACTCAGGTCGTGTTCTACATCCACATATGCGGCGAATTCATTGGCATATTTTTGGATTAGCTGCTCTTCGAGAATCCCCGAATCGGGACTATTAGGTACGATCTTTCCCGGGTTAAATCGGTAATAGATGTTATTGATTCCATAATTGATCTGGAGGTTATCCCTGAGGTAATGTTTCAGGTCATATTTTATGTTGAAATTCTGGATTCCCGAATCCCATTCAAAGCCTACAAAGTCGAGCTCCAGTCCATAAAAATAGTCCGAATAGATCAGGGAAAGGTTAGAGAACAACTTGTCGGAAAACAAATGGTTCCACCGGAAATTGATTACGGCATTCCCATAAATATTGATGAAGTTGTCACTGATGCTGAACAGGTCACGACCAAAATATCCGGATAAATAGATGTTATTCCGGTCATTTATCCGGTAATTCAACTTGGTGTTCAGGTCGTAGAAATACGCCTTGTTGTCAATATCGAATAAAGGGAGGAAGAGATGGGCGTAGGAAGCACGACCTCCAATGAGAAATGCCGCCTCATCCTTGATTATTGGCCCCTGGGCCAGTACCCTGCTGGCTACCGCACCAATACCTCCATTTACTTTGAATTCCCTGCTGTTGCCTTGTTTTTGAAAGATTTCCAGGACAGAGGAAACACGCCCCCCGTAGCGGGATGGTATACCCCCCTTAAACAATTTCACATCCTTTATGGCATCCGGGTTAAAAACCGAGAAGAACCCAAATAAGTGAGAGGAGTTAAAGATGGTGGCTTCGTCTAATAATATCAGGTTTTGGTCTGCTGCACCCCCCCTTACATTAAATCCGGAAGAACTTTCCCCGGCATTGGTAACCCCGGGTAGCAGGAGTATGGATTTAATCACATCAGCTTCTCCCAATACCACAGGGATTTGTTGTATGGTCTGTACCGACAATGTATTCACACTCATTTGGGGTTTACGAATGTTGATTCTTTCAACATCTTCCGTAACGGTTACTTCCTGTAGTTGTTCGGCCTGCTCTGCCAACTGAAAGTTTATCTGTTGGTCACGGTCAAAATTTACGGTTTGGACCACATCCTTAAATCCCAGGTAGGATATTTGAACTTCATAACTACCTTCGGGTAGTGTTAAGGAATAGAAACCGTACTCATTAGTGGTTACCCCGGTGCGTAGTTCCGGAACGACCAGGCTTACGCCAATGAGGGTTTCGTTACTCGCTGCTTCTGTAATGGTGCCGCTAAGGGTATATTTTCTTTGAGCGGTTAGCAGTGTGGTGGTTAGCAGGAACAGAGACAGCAATACCTGTCTTAATCTAGGCCTCATTCAGTTGATTTTGCTTAAAATTAAGGATATTCGTCCAACCTGTGTTGCAATTAACACTTCTTTAAACAGTAAGGGAAATAGGCCTTCTAGAGTTGATCCAAAATCTCGTTCAAGCGGGCGCTGGGGCGCATCGCCTCGGTTTTTCGCGCTGGATCCGGCAGATAATAGCCTCCGATATCCTGTGGTTTTCCCTGGGCATTTAGCAGTTCCTCCAGAATCTCCTCCTTATGAGCTTCAAGCTGATCATATATTCCTTTAAACAGGGATTTCAGCTCCGGATCGGAAGATTGACCGGCAAGGGATTTGGCCCAGTAATAAGCCAGATAAAAATGGCTGCCTCGGGTATCCAGTTCCCCTACTTTTCTTGATGGCGAACGATCCTCCTGCAGAAACAATTCCGTTGCCTCATCCAGAGTGTTGGCCAGGACCTGTGCTTTTGAATTCTGATATTTTTCTCCGTAGAAGTCGAGGGAAACAGCCAGGGCAAGAAATTCTCCCAGGGAATCCCATCTCAGGTGTCCTTCTTCCAGAAATTGTTCCACATGTTTTGGTGCAGAGCCTCCTGCCCCGGTTTCAAACAAGCCACCGCCGTTCATCAAAGGTACTATAGACAGCATTTTTGCACTGGTACCTACTTCCAGAATGGGGAATAGGTCCGTCAAATAATCCCTCAGAACGTTACCAGAAACGGAGATCGTATCCTTTCCTTCTTTGAGCCTGATCAACGTTTTTTTAGTAGCTTCCACCGGACTGCAGATATCAATATCAAGGCCGTCGGTGTCCAGTTCCTTCAAATACGTCTTAACTTTTTTGATGATTTCAGCATCATGAGCCCGCTGCTCGTCCAACCAGAAAATTGCAGGTGTTTGGGATGCACGTGCTCTGCTAACCGCCAGTTTCACCCAGTCCCGAATAGGGGCGTCTTTAACCTGGCACATACGCCAGATATCACCTTCTTCAACCTGGTGTTCCAGAAGCACTTCCTGCGTATTGGAGTCCACCACAGTTACTTTACCTGCTTTTTCTATTTCAAAGGTTTTATCATGAGAGCCGTATTCCTCAGCTTTCTGCGCCATGAGCCCAACATTGGGAACTGTACCCATGGTGGTAGGGTCGAATGCTCCATTCTTTTTACAAAAGTCAATGGTTGTCTCATAAATCCCCGCGTAGCTGCTGTCTGGAATCACAGCCTTGGTATCCTGCGGATTTCCGGCTGCATTCCACATTTGTCCGGAATTGCGAATCATCGCGGGCATAGAGGCATCGATGATCACATCGCTGGGTACGTGCAAATTGGTAATTCCTTTATCTGAATTAACCATGGCCAGGTCAGGTCCCGCTTCAATAGCAGCCTGGATAGCCATTTCTATTTCCTGTCTTTGGGATGCTGGCAACTCCTGTAATTTTTCATAAAGCATTTCCAGTCCGTCTCTGGAACTGACGCCTAAAGCTTCAAAAGTATCTTCATATTGGCTGAAAACCGAAGCAAAGAAAGTTTCCATAACATGCCCGAATACAATGGGGTCAGAAACTTTCATCATGGTGGCTTTGAGATGAATCGAAAACAAGGTGCCTTCTTCTTTGGCTTTAGCGATCTCCGCCTTTAAAAAAGAGAGCAAAGCTTTTTTCCGCATAAAGGTGGCATCAATGATTTCTCCCTGCTGAAGCGAAATACCTTTTTTTAGGGCCTTCTTATCCCCCTTAGCTCCAGACCAGATTATATCAACTGTTGTAGCTTCCGGGAGGGTTACCGATATTTCGTTGGCCCTAAAGTCTCCCTCGGTCATAGAGGCCACGTGCGATTTAGAATCTGACGACCAGGAACCCATGCTATGTGGATTTTTCTTAGCGTAGTTCTTTATAGGTTTAGGCGCACGCCGATCAGAATTTCCCTCTCGCAATACTGGGTTAACAGCACTTCCCTTTATTTTATCATAGCGGGATTTTATTTCCCTTTGGGATTCACTTTCCGGTTCATCCGGATAATCAGGAAGTGCATACCCCTTCTCCTGCAACTCGCTTATTGCCTCCTTCAATTGGGGAATAGATGCACTTATATTCGGTAATTTGATAATGTTTGCATCAGGAGATTTGGCCAGAGCACCTAAGGCTTCCAGATCATTGGATCTTTTCTGGTTTTCATTCAGAAAATCAGGAAAGTTGGCCAATATGCGGCCCGCTAATGAAATGTCTCTGGTTTCTATAGCTATTCCGGCAGTTTTGGAATATGCTGTTATTATGGGAAGTAAAGATTGTGTTGCGAGCGCTGGCGCTTCGTCCGTTTGGGTATAAATTATCTTGGGCATTAGGTCGTATGCATTTTCGAGGAGCAAATATACAACTTTATGCGTGTCTCTTGGTAGTGAATTTTGAGCGAATAATTGATTGACAGGGATAGGGGAATAATACAAAAGATAAAAGCCATATCACTGTACGGGTACATTGATATGGCTTTCTAGAATTAGCTCGCAAATTGTGTTATACCGAAGTACTTCACCGCAACCATTGATCGCTTTCGCCAGCTAAATCAACGTTTGAAACATCTTTTGTCCTTAATTGTTAAACCAAGCAACTTCAAATGCCTCTCCTTGTCGCTTTAACACATGCAGTTTGGCGCCTTGCCGAGACAACTCGCTTCACGTTCTGCGTCCACAAAAACTCTGGGAACAACAGCTCCCCGGGTCTTCGCTCACTTTATTCCTCCGGTTTGAGGACGAATCCTCCCACCTTTGTGCAAAAGTTAAACAACAATATAAAGAACGTCACCTTTATAGTGGCTTTTCCAATCTACCCTGGACAGGTATCTCTTTCCAACCACATTGTAAATATATAGGATTCACCCCCGAATTTCAAAAAATATAAGCAATTTAAAATCAACAAGTTATAAACGATACTTATTAACAATTGTTCATAATCCATAATGGTCTTTCAGCGGGTTTGATTGTGCTGGCAGTATTCCAAAGTAGCCGGGGATCAAAAAAAGAAAACGGCACCAAGTGGTGCCGTTTTTGTACATTTATGTTATACCTGCTAACTAGGGTTTGGAGGTCCCGCTATCTGATTTTACCCGTTTGAGTTGTCTCAGAATTTTTTTAATAGCATTTTCAATAGATTTTTCGGGTTCAATGATATTATAATCACCCCAGAAATCGGGATCTGAAAATCCCAGTGCCTCATCGGTGAGAATGATGGAGGTTTTAAGTCTGTCCCTGGACTTAGGAATAATACCTGTTTCATTTTTTTCCCAATCGGTGACCGCCATTTCACAGGTCATGCTATATACAGAATTAAACAGTTTTTTGTCCCAATTGATTTTGAATTCGAGCAAGGCATTGCTGTACCCGTAATACCATCGACCATTCTTTTCAAGATAATCCACCCTGTAGGCCACCTGGGTAGGATAGACCCTTGCATTCCTTGGTTTTTTACGCACAAACATGCGGCTGGCCATACCGCGATTGGTGATATTCAGGGAATAAATGGCACTGGTTAGTATTTTCTTATCAGCTTCGATATACAGTTTACCCTGATACATAGGCTCCAGGATATTTTCTCGCTGTTTGAAATTAATGACATAGATCAATTTATCATTAATTGTGGTGGAACGATCAAAACTGAAGACATAATCATCAATACTTTCCGGCGTAAATATGAAGTCGGGATATTTCATAATATCAACAAAGAGGGCATTGAATGGCCCCCCCTGTAATTTCAGGGCAATGGTATCAAGCTTGCTGTAATCTGTGCTTTTTCTCGCCTTATATAATTTTACCGCATCCTGCCTGGAAGAAGTATAGGGGGCTTTGTAGATATTCACAACGGCCTCTGATAAAGACACATTTCGCCTTCTTCTCTTTATGGTTTCCCGATAAAATGCAGTCATAAGCGTGGGATCGTCGAAATAATTCTCCCCTTTTCGTCTCAGTGTTTCCTTGACCAGGGAAAAAGCATCTTTGGGGACACTGATATTTACTTCAGACAGGGCAGTAACCGCGATATCCAGTGCAATGCGATTTTTGTCCTTCTTCATTTGACTCAATGGGATCATTTTTGTGCTGTAGCCTAAAAAAGTAACCACTACATCACCTTCCTGTACAGATTTTGGGATCTTTAACAAAAACTCCCCTTCCGTATTGGTTACCGTGCTGATATTTGACCCTTCCAGGGTCAAAGAGGCAAAAACCAATGGATTGTTGTTCTGGCTGTCTACTACTTCCCCCTTGTACTGATTGTACTGGATTGTTTCCTGTTGCGTTATGTCCTGAAAAAAGGCCTGCGCATCCCACATTCCCAGGCTCAGGCTGAACAGCGCACTCAGGTAAATACCCAAGGCCTGTCTTACTATAGATACTCGTTGAATTCTCATAACATTATTTTTCTGCTAAATTTTCTCCAAAATTAAAACCTTTCCGGCTCATAGATTATGATTTTGGTCATAGGCTTATTGGTTTCGTCGGATTCCCATTAAAACACTTACACCGGAGGGAAATGGATTCCCGGCCTGCCTTCGCAGACTAACAACCTGCCCGGTATGCCATACGGCATCTTCAATGGGCCCGTTGATCTGATTCCAGAATGGAAAACTGCGGTCGCCATCCTTATTCCTAAAGATTATCGGATAGTCTTCAAGGTTTTGAGCATCCCTGAAAATCAAACTCGCCTTTTTGAGGTTTTTCAGTGTTAAGTTCCGTTTCTGTTCAAAAGACAGCTTTTCTTCGGAAACCTCAGCAGGGTCGTTAACTCCTTGTTCGGCACTTTTCAGGACCACCCTGGAAAGTCCGAGGATATGGTCCAGGGTCTGATCAATAGAGCGGGCGTCTGTCCCGGGGCTAAATCTGAGGTCTTTCTCCCGCAGGCCCTCGGTTGCCCAGTAATAGCGAAAACCCAATCCATCTATCATTCTGGAGACAACTGTACCTGCGGTATACGTTTCCGGATAATCCGGGATTTTCTCATAAGGGAGTGGGTCACTGATACTTTCCTGTGCATTCATAAGTGATAGCATAAAAATGAACAATGTCGTAAATACAAGCTTCATAAATGTAGTTTATCCCGAAAGGGGGTATTTGCTTTCTAAATTTACGGCTTTATTCATGAAAAGTTAAGGCAATTGGACTTTTGAAATTTACCCCTTAATACTTCTTATCCCCGGAATATACCTGCGATTTGCCACGCTCAGTGGTTAAAAATGATAAAACAGGACTATTAATGGATACATAAGTCGGTGTTTTCATCGGTTAACAGCACCTTAATCCGATGAGCAGATTTGGGGTATGTAAACGTTCATCGAGGATTTTTTGCACTTTATCCGGATTTTTGTCAAATACCGAAAAATAAGGGCTCTTCGACGAATTGCAACCCTTCAAAAGGGTGTTTGCCGCGTTTTTTTAATAGAAAGAAACGCAAGTCATGAAAACCTTAATCACTTTAATTTTTGTTCTTACGATTGGAATAGCTGCTCAGGCCCAGGACAAGACTGCTGAAGTTAAGGTTGAGACTATTGAAATGACTATCGTTACTTCTACTACTGAGAACAAGGTTGAGAAAGAAGAGAAAGTAGCTCGTTTGTACAGAAGGGCTAATTCAACTGTAAAGAAGGCC
>JABDRK010000313.1 GCA_013041785.1 Eudoraea sp. | reverse complement strand
CATTTAAACCGACTCATGAAATATTTTTCCTTTTTTTTCCTGGCCTTGCTTTTGGGGTGCACCCCTCAGGCAGATAAAGAAATTACCGTCAGTACCCAATATAAAGACCTGCTTGGTTTATTCAGGGATTGGCGCATATTTGAGACTCCGCCCCAGCTCGATGGGGCTCCGGATTACACAGCTGAATCATTTGAAAAGCGACACCCTGAATTCCTCCACCTGCAAAATCGCCTGCAGGCCATTGATACTTCGGGATGGGATATTGCGAAGCAGGTAGATTGGCGGCTGGTATGGGCAGAGATGAATGGTTATGACTTTAACTATCGCGTGCTGAAACCCTGGGAGCGTGATCCGGCATTTTACAAAACCCTGTGGATGGCCCGTAGTGATGTACCGGCCCATGAAGGTCCTACCCACCACAGTACTTTAGAACTCTGGACCTATACCTTCCCCTTAGATCCCACAGAACGGACTCGCCTGCTAAAAGAGCTTCAGGTCATCCCTGTGCTGAATGAACAAGCGCAAACCAATTTAACGGGCAATGCCCGGGACCTCTGGGTCGCTGGTATCCGGGACATTGAAAACCAAAGCAACAATCTGCAAAGTATGTTGGACTTGCCGGGTGTAAATTCAGATCAGGAATTGGCAAAAGCTATCAATGAAGCGATTGCTTCAACGGATACACTGGCCAATTGGCTAAGGTCTGAAATACCTTTTAAGGATGGCCCTTCCGGCATCGGCAAGGAAAACTATAGCTGGTACCTTAGAAACGTGCATTTGGTACCCCTCTCCTGGGAGGATGAAGTATTGCTGCTCAAACGGGAGCTTGCCAGGGCCTGGGCTTCGCTCAAGCTCGAAGAACACCGGAATCGGGAACTACCAGCGCTTATCCCTGCTGATAGTCCGCAAGCTTACCAGGAACTGGCGGAAGCCTCGGCCAATAGCCTAATGGAATTCCTGGATAACCAGGATATTGTAACGGTAAAAGAATACTTTGAACCAGCACTTAGGGAACATTTAGGGGCATTTGTTCCGGAATCCAGGCGGAATTTTTTCTGGATTACAGCCCATCATGATCCCCGACCTCTGTATTCTCATTTCTATCACTGGTTTGAACTGGCACGTATGGAATACGAACCCAACCCCAGTGAAATACGCAGAGGGCCGTTATTGTACAATATTTTTGATTCCCGTAATGAAGGCATGGCCACGGCAGTAGAGGAAATGTTTATGCAGGCCGGACTTTATGATGACAATCCCCGTGTACGGGAAATCGTGTATATCATGATCGCACAGCGTGCTGCCAGGGGATTGGGATCACTTTACGCCCATGCTAATGAGATGACTATGGAAGAGGCTGGAGGAATCCATTCCGAATACACCCCGCGGGGCTGGATGAAGACCGAAAAAGAACTGCTGCTATTTGAGCAGCACCTCTACCTGAGACAGCCCGGTTACGGCACCAGCTATATCACAGGAAAATACCTCCTTGAAAATGCCATGGCAGACTATGCCCGTATCGTTGAAAATGAGGGAGAATCCTTTCGTTATAAGGATTTTCTGGATCGTATGAACACCATAGGGAATATTCCGGTAAGCCTCGGCCACTGGGAATTGACAGGGGTTGACCCCTTCTGAAAACATCAGTAATTCGCAGGCTTTAGATTATTCCTGATACAGGGCCTTAGCGGCCGCCTCATACTTGTCGCCCGTAGTCCAGGCAGGGGTTACCGGATCGTTTCCGATAAGTCGGCCTGCCAAAACATAAGCCCGGAAAAATTTCTCAAGGTATCCGAAATCCATGGAGTCGGCTTCATCTGCTGCCTGGTGATAGTATTTCCTTATCTCTTCGTCGAAAGCGGTAAAACCCATTCCAAAAGTGGGTGCCGGAATGCCTTTTTGAGCAAAATTGACGTTGTCCGAACGATCAAAGAGCCCTTGTTCAGGTACGGGATCATCAGTAGCTGTTAGTCCGAATGCCGATGCTGCTTTCTTAATATGGGAGCTTGCCGTGGTCCTGGATAATCCAATTATGGTAGCCAGTGAAGTATCGTTGTACCCACCATTATCACTATTGAAACAATAAACCATTTGTTTAAGGGGAATAGCAGGATGTTCCACGTAGTATTCGCTCCCCAGCAATCCTTTTTCCTCCCCGGTAAACAAGATAAACAGGGCGGATCTCTTGGTTGGATACCTTGTTAAATTTTCGGCCATACTGAGCACTGTGGTAGTGCCTACTGCATTGTCCCTGGCACCGTTGTAAATAGTATCGCCTGTGGCATCCGGAGCCCCTATTCCCACATGGTCGTAATGCGCAGAATAAATGATGAACTCATCTTTGAGCTTTGGGTCAGTTCCCGGGACCATGCCCACTACATTATAGGAAACAAAATTTTCTTCAGGAGCCAATACCATCCGCATCTTTCCCGTGTGGCTGGTCGACTCGGATATGCCTGCTATCAGGCTACCGTCCGCATCCTGAACCCATACATAGGCAAAATCTTCTTCAGCATCCTCTTCTTCCAAAGCCAGTCCAATACTGGGTGCGTTAAACTGGTAGTCAATATATCCCCACATCTGGTCCTGAGCACCTATTAATTCAACAATGGCACGAGCCCCATTTTCTTTCGCAAGGTCCCTTTTTGTGCGCAGCAGACTATAGGACCGCTGTGCTTCTCCCCCTTGCTCATTACCTGCTTTGACCAGGACGATCTTGCCACTTACATCAATATTGTTATAATCGGATTCCAGTCCATAGCCCACATAAATGAACTCCCCCTCATAATCGATATCTCCTTTCACGATCGGGGCCACCTTCGCCATAGCCTGATTGTTTATGGTTATCTCCAATTCCTGTGCAGGCATGCTGCGTTCCATAGGAACTTCCTGATAATAGTTTCCAGTCTCAGGATTGGGCTGCACCCCATAGCTTCGCAGGGCATTGGCCAGGTAAGCCGCGGCTATCTTATTTTCCTGAGTTCCGGTTTCCCTGCCTTTTAGCAAGTCATCTGCCAGGAAATAGATATGTCCTTCAATTGTATTTTGGTTTACTGTTTCCAGCACCTTGTCCTTTTCTTCCTGTGCAATTAAGGAAATACCAGTGAAAAGCAACAACAGCATAGTAAGTTTAGCGCGCATAATCGTATTATCTATGATTAATTGATTTTGATCCCAAATCCGAAAATACATAAAACGTGGCTACACTACCAGAATCCGGTAATATTTTATATTTTTCTTGGGAGGAGCAGAATAACGTCCTATGACTACTTTTATAAAAGCAAAAGACCAAAAAGCCTACTCGGTCATCGCCCAACTGGCGGATACGATCTGGCATGAACACTATACCCCTATTATCGGTGCTGCCCAGGTCACCTATATGGTCAACAATTTCCAGTCGGCCGAAGCCATAGCAAAACAAGTTAAGGAAGGGGTACAGTATTATCTCATTTTTTACAACGACCATCCAGCAGGTTATTTTGCCTTTGAAAAAAAGGATAAGGAATTGTTTCTGAGTAAATTCTATGTACAGAAAGAACATCGCGGCAAGGGTATTGGAAAGGCAGCCATGGAATTGGTTACCCGGGAGGGAAATTTCTTGGAATGTTCTCAGA
>JABDRK010000308.1 GCA_013041785.1 Eudoraea sp. | reverse complement strand
ACAGGCCAATCTTAATTACATCTGCCCTGCACTTCGAGAGAAAACGGTCGTAATAACCCTTTCCATAGCCAACCCGGAATCCTTTGCTGTCAAATGCCAGGAGGGGAACGAAAACCACGTCTATCTTGTTTTCTTCTACCAAAATCCCGTCTACCGGTTCCGGAATGTTCCACCTGTTTGGTTTTAGCTGCGTATGGTCTGTGAGCAGGTAGTGCTGTAAGTTTATGCTATCCAATACTTTAGGCACCACGATTTGCTTGTCTCTTCCCTGGAGCACCGGAATTATAAAGGAGGTGTCAACTTCTTTCTTTTCCGGGATGGGGAGAAAAATATGGAAATAATCAAATTTCCAAACAGGCAGTTGCAAAAGCTGATTGGAAATTTTAAGGCTTTGTTCCTGAAGTATGTTAGCGGGGATCTGTTCTCTGAGCCTGGGGTATTTGGCTCTTAACTCCCTTTTCAACATAGCTATTGTCGTAGGTCTTTTTGGGGTACTACTGATGCAAAATTAATCCCTTGCGGCAACCGCAAAGTAAATTTTGAAAAATAACATCAAAATGAGGTACATCCCAATGGTGATGAGATAATTGTCCATGTAATGTAAATAATTTTGTTTGCCTAAATATAACGATAAATTGTTCTAAAATCCTATTAAAGGTTCTATTTTATCGATGAAATGCACTTTTTTTGTTAAAGCATTAACTAATGTTTAATGGTCAATAAAATCTTTATCAACCATTGATTTAATAACTAACTGTAAAACAATTAATTAAATTATTTGACTAATCAAGCCCGGTTAAACAAAAATGCCTTATAAGCCAGCAATATCCTTGCAGTACCCTTGAAAATCGGTTTTTGACAGGAACCTCATTAAAAATAAAATTACCTTTTACCTTTATAGTGCCGACATATATAGTTGACTATGACAGAAATGTCCATTGAATTGCAATTGAGTACACTCCCCAACAACCCTGGGGTCTATCAGTTTTATGACAGGGACGGGAAAATACTCTATGTGGGCAAAGCCAAGAACCTGAAAAAAAGGGTGTCCAGCTACTTTCATAAGCACCATGACCTTGGGAAAACCCGGGTTATGGTAAAGAAAATCCGCTCCATTAGCCATATTGTCGTTCCCACAGAGTCTGATGCACTCCTGCTTGAGAACAACCTGATTAAAAAATACCAGCCCCGTTATAATGTCTTGCTGAAGGATGACAAGTCATATCCCTGGATCTGTATCAAGAACGAACGTTTTCCAAGGGTTTTTCCCACCCGGAATCTCATCAAGGACGGCTCAGAATATTTTGGTCCGTATACCAGTATGAAAACCGTTAAGACCTTGCTCGAGCTTATCAGGAGCGTGTATCCTTTGCGCACATGCAATTATGACCTGTCCCAGGAAAAAATTGATGCAGGAAAGTTCAAACTATGCCTGGAGTACCATTTGGGGAATTGCAAGGGCCCTTGTGAGGGGCTGCAAACCGCGGAAGAGTATCATCAGCAAATCGGTGATATACGTGAGATAATTAAAGGAAACTTCAAAACCTCCCTGAACTATTTTAAGAAACAGATGAAAGCTCTGGCCGGGGATATGCGGTATGAAGAAGCACAGCAGATCAAGGAGAAAATAGAGGTTCTGGAATCCTATCAGGTTAAATCCACCATTGTAAATCCACGTATCAGTAATGTGGATGTCTTTACCATTATTTCCGACGAATCCTATGCCTATGTAAATTTCCTGCAACTTTCCCATGGCGCTATCATTCGATCCCATACCCTCGAATTGAAAAAGAAGCTGGAGGAACAGGACCAGGATCTTCTGGAATTGGCCATTTTGGAGATCAGACAGCGTTTCAACTCCCAATCGAAGGAACTCTATGTCCCTTTCCCGGTTACCCTTGCAGAGGATGTTAAAGTGGTGGTCCCCAAGCTTGGGGATAAAAAGAAGTTGCTCGACCTTTCCCAGCGAAATGCCAAGTTTTTCCGGCAGGAACGCTTCAAACAAGTCAGGATTACCGATCCGGACCGACATACTAACCGGATCATGGCCCAGATGAAGAAGGATCTCAGGCTTCAGGAAGAACCCCGTCATATTGAGTGTTTTGACAATTCCAATATTCAGGGAAGTAACCCCGTGGCGGCCTGCGTGGTCTTCCGGAATGGAAAATCGGCCAAGAACGAATATCGTAAATTCAATATCCGAACGGTTACAGGGCCAGATGACTTTGCCTCTATGGAAGAAGTGGTTTTTAGAAGATACAAGCGCTTGTTGAACGAGGATGAATCCTTACCCCAATTGATCGTAATTGACGGGGGAAAAGGTCAGTTGACCTCTGCACTTAAAAGCCTGGAAGTCCTCGGGCTTAGAGGTAAAATTGCTATAATAGGGATTGCCAAAAGACTGGAAGAAATCTATTATCCCGATGATCCAATCCCGCTTTATCTGGATAAAAAATCAGAAACCCTGAAAATAATTCAGCAATTGCGGAACGAAGCACACAGGTTTGGGATTACCTTTCACCGAAATAAACGAAGCAAGGCGGCTATAAATTCTGAACTTGAAAGTATACAGGGCATAGGCGAACGGACGGCGGAAGACCTGCTTAAAACATTCAAATCTGTTAAACGTATCAAACAGGCCTCAATTGAAGACCTCACCAGGGCCATAGGCCTGGCTAAAGCAAAAAAAATATATGAATCCTTCCATTAGCAGCAAAAGGTCCTTTAGTATCCTTTGCTTCACTTTATTGGTGTTGCTGGGGCAGGAGGGTACGTTTGCCCAATCCGATACAAAGGCGGAACGCCCTAAAGTGGGATTGGTTTTAAGTGGAGGGGGAGCCAAAGGTCTTGCACATATTGGTGCATTGAAGGTGATCGAGGAGTCTGGCGTAAAAATCGACTATATCGGGGGAACCAGTATGGGGGCCATTATAGGGGCGCTATATGCTTCCGGTTATTGTGCAACGGAGCTGGATTCACTTTTCAGGAACACCGACCTGGGTGCTCTTATCCAGGACACCTTTCCCAGGGGGGCCAAATCATTCTATGAAAAAGAAGATTCAGAACGTTATGCGCTAACCCTGCCTTTCAATGATTTTAAGATCACCTTTCCCCAGGGGTTGTCCGGTGGACAAAACATATACACGGAGTTGGTAGGGCTGCTGTATCATGTAAGAAATGTTCGGGATTTTAACGAATTGCCTATCCCGTTTTTCTGTATGGCCACGGATATTGAAACCGGCACCGAGGTAAAGTTAAATGGGGGTTACCTCCCAGAGGCAATCACGGCAAGTGGTTCCCTTCCCTCACTTTTTGAGCCCATAGAGGTAGATGGCAGGGTATTGATCGATGGAGGCGTTCTGAATAACTACCCGGTAAAACAGGTCCGCGCAATGGGCGCAGACGTGGTCATCGGAGTTGACGTTCAACATGGGTTGCGCGACCGCGAAGAACTGCTCTCTGCCACAGAGATCCTGCTTCAGATAAACAACTTCCGTACCGTTGGTGCGATGAAAGATAAAGCCGGCCTGACAGACATCTATATCAAACCCGATATTGAAAAGTATTCGGTGATCGATTTTGAATTTAAGGAAGCGATTATCAAGGAAGGAGAAAATGCTGCTGTATTTAACCAACATGCCCTGGAGGAACTCGCAAACAAACAAGCTGCTCCAAGGCAGATACACGTGCCGGTGGCGGCCCTGGACTCCCTGGTGGTAAATCGCCTGATCCTACAGGGAAATGACAACTATTCCCGGGCCTACGTAAAGGGAAAACTGAGATTTCCTCTGGCTGAAAAAATTGCCTATGAGGACCTCACCCAGGGAATTGGTAACCTGGCTGCTACCGGGAATTTCAAGACCATCCGATATAAGTTAAGAACCAAAGGACTGGGAGAGGATTTATTGATAAAGCTGCAGGAAAGCCAGGATAAAACATTGATAAGGCTCGGGGCTCACTACGATGACCTGTACAAGAGTGCCGCCATGATCAACCTTACCCGGAAGAATTTACTGGACAAGGACGATGTAGGGTCCTTTGACCTGATCCTGGGCGATAATATTCGATACTCCTTACAATATTATGTCGATAAAGGATTGTACTGGAGTTTCGGTTTCAATTCACGTCTGAATGATTTCAGCTGGGATGTGGATTATGGAGTTATTGAATCCAACTTTACCGTCCCGCCTGATCCCAATATCAATAATATAGACCTTGAAATCTTTGATTTAACCAACCAGTTCTATCTGCAAACCGTACTGCGGGAAGAGTTTGCCTTTATCCTCGGCCTGGAACACAAACTGCTTAAATACAGTACTACCACCCTGAATGAAGAGCTTCCTGAAGGAGCTATCCAAAGCCCGCAGGAAGATAACCGTACGTTTTTTGAAAACAGTAATTTATTCAGCACCTATGGACAGTTGATACTTGACACCTATGATGACCGTTATTTTCCATCACGTGGAGTACTCTTTTCCGGTGATTTTCATCTCTACCTTTTTTCCTCTGACTTCAATGACAATTTCAAGGAATTTTCCGTAGCGAAAGCAAGGATGGGAGGGGCGTTTCCGTTGTTTGAGAATATATCTTTAAACCTGGAAACCGAAGGTGGCTTTAAACTGGGGGCTTCGCCGGTTACTTCCCTGGATTTTGTTCTGGGTGGCTTTGGGAATGACC
>JABDRK010000300.1 GCA_013041785.1 Eudoraea sp. | reverse complement strand
ATTTTATTTTTAGGGTGATGGTTTTGCCTGCCAGGTTGTTTTTTAGGAGGCGCTTCCCGAGTTCCCCTGCAATCTGTTCTAGGCGTTCGGCCATAAATATCTCACTGCTTAAGTTCTCGGAAAATGTTCGTTCGGCCCCAACACTTTTGGGATTTCGATGCGGTTTCACTGGGGATTTATGTATTCCACGCACCACCTGGTAATAGTGCAGTCCGCTTTTACCAAAGTGTGTTTCCAAAAATTCCTGTGATTTGCCTTTCAGGTCAAGCCCTGTGAAAATTCCGAGTTTATACATTTTTTCGGCAGTGACCTTCCCTATGCCATAGAATTTCCGAATGTCCAGTTCTTCCAGGAATTGCAACACTTCTTCAGGGCCGATGGTTTTCTGTCCATTGGGCTTGTTGATATCACTGGCCACTTTAGCAATGAACTTATTGATTGAGATTCCTGCACTAGCCGCAAGCCCTAATTCATTAAAAATTCGTTCCCGTATTTCCCTGGCAATAAGTGTTGCAGAGGGGTTGCCCTTTTTGTTCTCAGTTACATCCAGATAAGCCTCGTCCAGGGAAAGGGGCTCTACAAGCTCGGTATACTCATAAAAGATCTGCCGAATCTTTCGGGATATTTCCCGATATCTATCAAACCTGGTTTTTACAAAAATGATTTCAGGACAAAGTTGCTTGGCCAGGTACCCACTCATTGCACTCTTTACCCCAAATTTCCGGGCTTCATAACTGGCTGCAGAAACAACCCCTCGCTTTTCACCCCCACCTACAGCTATTGGCTTTCCTTTGAGTTCAGGGTTATCTAATTGTTCTACCGAGGCGTAAAAGGCATCCATGTCTACGTGGATGATTTTCCGTATGGGAAGTGAATCGGACATAAACAAATTTAAGCCTTATCTTCGTTTAAGGCGTTGTATTTCATGTCTGTATGTAGCATTATGAAAGAAGTGGAACGAAAGTTTTTGGTAAAATCAGAAGCCTATAAAAGAGAGGCTACTTCAGCACTTGCTATACAACAAGGCTTTCTGAGTACAGATCCGGAACGTACAGTCCGCGTCCGTCTGCAAAACGGACATGGGAAGATCACCATAAAGGGGATTTCAGACGAGGAGGGCGTGAGCCGATTTGAATGGGAGCATGCTATCCCGGGTGATGAAGCGAAACAATTATTAGAACTGTGTAAAGGAGCTCTGATCGCTAAAACCAGGTATGAGGTGCCTTCAGGTAAACATGTATTTGAAGTGGATGTATTTGAAGGAAAAAATGAGGGACTGGTAGTTGCTGAGGTGGAGCTTGAAGACCCTGATGAGTCTTTCGAAAAACCGCACTGGTTGGGGCAGGAGGTTACCGGAGATCCAAAATACTACAACGCTCAGCTTAGCATAAATACCTACAAACAGTGGTGAGTCAAATACTCCTGTCCAGATTATAAGCAAAAGGATTTGCGGGGGATTTTAGGGCCTTGCAGGGGAATTATAAAGCACTTTTAAACTGTTCCAGGAACCGCACATCATTTTCACTTAGCAGCCGGATATCTGAAATTTGATGGAGGAGAAGGGCAATCCGATCTATACCCATGCCAAACGCGAATCCGGAATATTCCTTAGAATCAATACCGCAATTATCCAGTACATTGGGATCAACCATACCACAGCCCATGATCTCCAGCCATCCGGTACCTTTGGTCATGCGGTAATCCGTTTCCGTTTCAAGGCCCCAGTAAACATCAACTTCAGCACTGGGTTCAGTAAAGGGAAAATAGGAAGGGCGCAATCGAATTTTTGACTTGCCAAACAGTTCCTGAGTAAAGAACTGCAGGGTTTGTTTAAGGTCTGCAAAGGAGACATTGCGGTCTATATAGAGGCCCTCTACCTGGTGGAAAAAGCAATGCGAACGAGCAGATATAGCCTCGTTGCGGTACACCCTGCCCGGGGAGATTGTCCGTATAGGCGGTTTGTTTTTTTCCATGTATCGCACCTGAACTGAAGAGGTATGCGTGCGCAACAGGATATCCGGATTTGTCTGGATGAAAAAGGTATCCTGCATATCTCGCGCAGGATGATGCTCGGGAAGATTCAATGCCGTAAAATTGTGCCAGTCGTCTTCTATTTCAGGACCTTCTGAAACGTTGAATCCAATTCGGGAAAAAATATCAATGATCTGATTTTTCACTATGGAAATAGGATGTCGTGTACCCAGCAACATACTTTCAGCAGGTCGGGTAAGATCTCCGTACTTCTGTGCCCTTGTATCCTGTGACTCCAACTTGTTCTTTAGAGCATTAACCTGATCCGTTGCCTTGGTTTTAAGCAGATTAATGGTCTGACCGAATTCCTTTTTTTGTTCCGGGGGGATACTTTTGAATGCGGCAAAGTAGTGGTTGAGCACCCCTTTTTTTCCCAAATACTTGATGCGGAAGTTTTCTACGGCTTCGAGGTCGTTTGCAGAAAACTGCTCTACTTCTGAAATATGCTCTTTTAACTCGTCTATCATGTTTTGCTCCATGATTGGGATCTGGTATTGGGGGCTAACACCCGTATTTGCTGCGCAAAGTTAACACAATTCTATTTTCAGGATCAGTACCTTTTAATAAAATAGCATAGGGACACATGTTATTTCCCTCTCAGTGGGTATTGTTGTCGCGGATCCAGGCCACACATTCGTCAAAAGTCTCAAATATATGTTCAGGCGGAACAAGGTCAGGAATGATATCAATCCTTTCCATCATATACCGCGGTTGATCCAGAACATCTACAAATAATACCATTACCTTTTTTTTGCGTAATTCTTGTAATACATCCTCCATCGCATACAGACCCGACTGGTCCATGTATTGGGTTCGGCCCAAACGGATAATAACCGTTTTAGCCGTATCCGGGATCTGTTTGGAAAGCTGTAGGAAATTGCTTGTGGAACCAAAGAAAAGCGGGCCTTTCAAGTGCTTGATAAATACTTCTTCTTTCAGGGCTTCGGGGAAATTCTTTTCATCTGCCCAGGCCACTTCTCGGGACAAGGATTTCACATCTGATCTTATCTGGGTGAGGTCACCGATCCTTTTCATGAACATCAATGAGGCAATCACCAGTCCGATTCCAACGGCATAAACCAGGTTCCAGAAAGTAGATAATACCAGGACAACCAGCATGATGATTACTTCCGAGCTGAGTTTTAGCGGACCAAGGGTAATATCTTTAGGTAGGCTGGGAATAGCCCTGAGCCCTTTGTAGTCCATCACGGCAATACCCACGGTAATCAGAATTCCGGCCAGTACGGCTGCCGGGATTTTGGAAGCGACAGGCCCCATAGCCAGAAGAATAATCAGCAGTAATAATCCGGCAATCATTCCTGAGAGTCGGGTTTTCCCACCTGAATTGATGTTGACCACGGTTCTGATCGTGGCTCCTGCGCCAGGTAATCCGCCAAAAATGGCAGCAATACTGTTTCCAATACCCTGACCCACCAATTCCTTATTGGGGTTGTGCTTGGTCTTGGTCATATTATCTGCAACCACAGAAGTCAGCAGGGAATCAATAGCTCCCAAGAGCGCCAGCGTTAACGCGGTGAAGATAAAAGGAGTTATTGCACTTACTTTGAACTGGGTAAAAATTTCGAGATTGGGCATGGGAAATCCTTCCGGTATTTGCTCTATGGTCCTGTAGTCCAGGTTAAAACCATAAGCAACCCCGGAAACAACAACTAAGGCCACCAGGGTACTTGGCACTACCTTGGTTATACGTTTAAACCCATAAATTATAAAGATAGTGGCCAGGGCAAGGATAAGCTCCAGCCAGCTCATGTTATCCAGTGCTCGGGGGATTATTTTGATGGCGCCCATTACACCGGAAGCTTCCTTGGCAGCCAGGATACGTGCTTCTTCTGCAATGGTTTGTTCTGTAATTTTGCTTGCGCGTGCTATGGTTTCTTCAAAATCCTCAAGGACGAGGATGCCTTCCCCAGCTTCTTCCCTAAGAATATTTTCCAGGATCAGTTCTTCGGCCTGAGGCTTAAAAGGTTCAACCCAGGCCTGGTCTTCTCTGGGATAATACCCTAATGCAGGCAATATCTGGGTAACAATAATGATTACACCAATTGCTGTCATAAAACCCGATACCACAGGATAGGGAATATAGCGTATGTATCGACCAATACCCAATAACCCAAGTCCGATTTGAAATAAACCTGCTAATAAAAATACCAACAGGATGGCTGGCAGGGCTTTTTCCACACTGCCATCGTAGATGGCAATAATACCGGCGATTACCACCATGCTTACTGCGGTCATGGGTGCAGTGGGACCAGAGATTTGCGTACTGGTACCTCCAAACAAAGCAGCGAAAAAGCTTATGAATATGGCTCCATAGAGACCTGCACTCGGGCCGAGGCCAGAAGAAACACCAAAGGCCAGGGCCAGGGGCAAGGCTACAATACCGGCTGTGACCCCACCCAACAGATCTCCTCTGAAATTGGAAAATAATTTAGACAATGGTTTCGGTTGTTTTTAAATGCAATACAAAGTAAAGATTTATAATTGAAAAAGGCCTTTGATTTACTAATCAAAGGCCTTTTAAATAGAAATGCGGTTAAGTTATTCGTAAAAGGTGACTTTACCGGTGTTGATATCGTACATGGCTCCGACAATTTCTATTTCCCCGTTTTCTTCCATTTCACGAAGCACCGGACTTTTAGTCCTGATTTCCTCAAGGGTCAGGTTCACATTCATTTTTGCAACCCGATCTACAAAATCAAGATTCTTAGAGTTTCGCAATTGCGGATCTTTGGGGTCCTCTACGGCAACCACAGCAGGCTTAATTTTACTAACCAGGGCCGTTAGATTCCCAAGACGAGCATCGTCACAGGCCCCTTTTACAGCACCACAGCTGGTATGGCCGAGAACTACAACCACCTTAGTGCCGGCTAGTTTGCATGCAAATTCTATGCTGCCTAACAAATCTTCGTTCACGATATTTCCAGCCACCCGGGCGCTAAAAATGTCACCAACCCCCTGGTCAAAAACCAGTTCAGCCGATACCCGGGAATCGATACAACTCAGAATCGTGGCAAAGGGATATTGTCCACTGGTTGTTTGTGCCACCTGAGACATCAGGTCGCGGGCTGCTTTTTTGTTTTCCCTAAATCTAGCGTTGCCTTCTTTGAGCAGAGCTATAGCACTCTGGGGAGTTATCAGAGCCTGTGATTCTTTGGTTTGTGCATTCATCATAGGATATTTTTGAAGGTTATGCCGATTTCGGCCTTAGTTTGAAAAATTCAATATAACTGTCCGGGTTTTCTATCTCACCCCGTTCCGAGATCAGGACAATATCGATATGCCGGTTTTTGGCTTTTTCTGAAAAATCCTCAAGGATTTCAACGATATCATTGTCCAGGTACCGCGTATTCCTAACATCCAACTGAAGATACGTATTTTCCGGGATAGCGTCTAACTCTTTGAGGATGGCTCCCTTATTGAAGAAAGTCACTTCTTCGGCAAGGGTCATTTTAATTTTATGCCGGCCATTACTCTTGTCCTCAATATGCAGGAAATGTGAATTCTGGTAGCTCTTGATAAGAATAACCACAATTCCTACACCCAGTCCCAGGCCAATACCGACAAGTAAATCGGTAAAAATGATTCCCAAAACTGTGACAGTGAACGGAACAAATTGTTTCCACCCCAATTTATACATCGTTTTAAACAAGGCAGGCTTGGCTAGTTTGTATCCCACCAGGAATAATATGGCCGCTAAAACGGACAAGGGAATCATATTGAGCAATCTCGGGATCAGTAAAACGGAAATCAGCAGAAAGAAGCCATGAATAATGGCCGAAAATTTCGTGCGGCCGCCCGATTGCACATTGGCTGAACTCCTCACGATAACCTGGGTTATGGGGAGTCCACCTATTAGTCCGGAAACGATGTTTCCGGCACCCTGCGCCAAAAGCTCGCGATTGGTAGGGGTTACCCTTTTTTCGGGATCAAGCTTGTCGGTTGCTTCTACACACAATAAGGTTTCCAGGCTGGCAACCAGAGCGATGGTGAAGGCCGTTACCCAGATCTCTGTATTCAAAATGGCGCCAAAGTTAGGAAAGCTGAATTGGCCGAGAAAGGAATTCATATCTTCCGGTACAGGAACGCTTACCAGGTGATCAGACGAGATGCCCCAGAAGGCATCATTCCGTGTAACTGTGAAAAAAACGATCCCAAGGATAACGGCAACCAGGGGTCCCTGTATCAATTTAAAAATCTTGGCTTTTTTGGTCAGTACCTGATCCCACAAGATCAGGACTCCCAGCCCTATCACGGAAATTAGGGTGGCACCCGGGCTGATGTAACGAAAGGTGGCAAAAATTTCGGTAAAGGTATTCCCGCCATCTTGAATGAATGAAAAATCTCCTTCCGGAGCGGCGTCATAGCCAAAGAAATGCGGGATTTGTTTTAGTATGATAATAATACCGATACCGGTAAGCATTCCCTTGATGACGGATGATGGGAAATAGTACCCAATAACTCCGGCCTTCAGTACGCCAAACAACAGCTGGATAATACCCCCGAGCACAACCGCAAGCAGGAAATTTTCAAAACTTCCCAGGGTAGCAATGGCTGTTAACACTATAGCGGCCAAACCGGCAGCAGGACCACTTACTCCTATATGGGACCCACTCAGGGATCCTACGAATATACCCCCTACAATACCGGCTATTAATCCGGAAAACA
>JABDRK010000299.1 GCA_013041785.1 Eudoraea sp. | reverse complement strand
TGTGTACTGTTGGGTTTGGGTTGGCTATTGGTAATCTGAGTTATGCAGGAGGTGCCATGTATTTATTTATTATTAACACCATATTTATTGGACTGGCCACTTTTCTGGTTATTAAGATTCTTCGCTTTCCCATGGTGCGCTATGCCAATTCGCGCAAGAGACGTTTTATTGGTCGTATCGCCTCTCTGGTGGCTTTGCTGGTTATGGTGCCTGCCGTGTATACCTTTTACAAAGTTTTCCAGAAGTCTAATTTTGAACATCAGGCCCGGCAATTGATCGACGAAACCATTGAAGTTTATGAGTTTAAGGAAGGTGGACGTTATATGGAAGACCTTACTGAGATTGATTGGGAAAATTCTTATATCGAACTGGTATGTATGGGAGATGAGTTTATCCCTGAGAATGTGATCAACTCCTGGCGCAATCAGAAAAGTAAATACCCAATGCTGGAAGAAGCTCAACTTCGTGTTATTCAGGGAGGAAGGGACGATTCCGAGGAGAAGTTCAGGTATGTGAACGAATTGTATGAAGCCAAGAAGGCCGAATTGCTCAACAAGGATGAACGCATCCGAATCCTGGAAGCAGAGTTGGCCAACCTGAGCAGGCAGGCAACACAGCAAATCCCTTTCACAGACATCAGTGCAGAGGCCCGGGCCTCTTATGAATACCTTGATGGGCTTAGTTTTTACTACAGTATCCGTACCGATTTCAGCAAGACGGATACCATTCCGATTTTTGAGGTGAAGTGGAAGGATGAGGCCAGCAGCAATCAAATTGCCAGGGACAGTCGGAAATTACACGAATGGCTCAAATTGAGGTTGAAGAATGACGCCATACAGTTGAAATCGTTCACCTATTAATCCTGCTCCTCCTGATACATTTGTCGAACCTTCTTGAATAGCTCGGAAGAATAAACAAAGTCTGTTATGGCTTTATTGTCGGTTCTGAAAATCTCCTTATTGGTACCCTCCCATTCCTTTACCCCGTTTTTCAGGAAGATGATTTTCTCACCAATTTCCATCACCGAGTTCATGTCGTGACTATTGACCACTGTTATGATGTCATATTCTTTGGTTATTTCCTGAATGAGGTTGTCTATTAGAATTGCCGTGTTTGGATCCAGGCCACTATTGGGTTCATCACAAAAAAGGTATTTGGGTTTCATAACAATCGCACGGGCAATGGCCACCCGTTTTTGCATCCCGCCTGAGATTTCAGAAGGAAACTTTTTATGCGCATCCACCAGGTTTACCCGTTTCAATACAAAATTGACCCGGTCTTCCATTTCTGAGCGCGACTGATTCGTAAACATTTCTAATGGGAACATTACATTCCCCTCAACGGTCATGGAATCAAAAAGGGCGCTTCCCTGGAATACCATGCCCATATCCTGTCTCAGGTTTCTTCGTTCATCTCCGGATAATTCGGCAAACCGCCTTCCGTCATAACTGATGATCCCATCATCCGGGATCAATAAGCCTAACAGGCATTTCATCAAAACTGTTTTACCCGATCCGCTCTGACCAATGATCAAGTTGGTTTTGCCTTTTTCAAAAGAAGTTGTGATCCCCTTAAGTACATGGGAGTCGCCAAACGATTTGTGCAAGTTTACAATATCAATCATCAGCCGAGGAGTAATTGAGTGAGGATAAAATTAAGGATGATGATCGCAACACTGGTCCACACAAAGGCTACCGTACTGGCTTTCCCTACATCCAGGGCTCCGCCTTTCATATAGTAACCGTGGAAAGAGGGTATTGTGGCAATTATAAAGGCAAAAACCACTGATTTGATAAAGGAATAGGTAACGTGGAAGCTGATAAAATCCAGTTTAAGGCCTTCCACAAATTCAGCACTGGAACTGTGTGCTCCCAATACGTTGGCTATCCATCCGCCGAATATCCCCACATACATGGCAATGGCAACAATAAAGGGATAAAAGAGCATGGCAATAATTTTTGGGAATACCAGGTAGTTAAGTGAATTAACTCCCATGACCTCCAGGGCATCAATTTGTTCGGTTACCCGCATAGTGCCTATGCTTGAGGTAATATAGGACCCCACTTTACCCGCCATGATGATGGAGGTGAAGGTAGGGGCAAATTCCAGGATCACAGATTGCCTTGTGGCAAATCCGATGAGGTTTTTTGGAATTAAAGGATTGGTCAGATTTAAAGCCGTTTGTATGGCAACAACGCCTCCGATGAAGATGGAGATAAAAATTATTATACCCAGGGAACCAAAAATAAGTTCATCTATCTCCTTGAGGATCAAATTCCTCATTATGGGCCACTTGGTTGGTTTCTTAAAAACCTCACGAACCATTATGGCGTAACTTCCAATATCGGAAAGGTAGTTCATTGAAGTGTGGTAATCTTCTCAGCGTAAAAATAACAATATTAACGTTCAATTGACTTTCATTTCCCTTTTTTGAGGCTTTAATTTCCTATTTTTGATGGACGTAAATTTTGCTTATGAAATGCTTTAAATTATTGGTGTTGTGGGGCCTTTTGGCTGCATTTCCTCTGGGGAATGAAATTCACGCACAAAAGAATATCAACGAACAAAACCCGCAAGATTCAGAATTGACTATCCCCTTCACAAGGCCCAAACTGGTCGTGGGGATCGTGGTAGACCAGATGCGCTATGACTACTTAACCCGATTCTGGGATCACTATGGAGACGGCGGATTCAAGAGAATGGTCATTGAAGGGTTCAATTGTCGGAATAACCATTTCAATTACGCACCTACAAGTACCGGTCCGGGACATGCTTCCGTCTATACGGGGACTACACCGGCTACCCATGGTATAATTGGGAACGAATGGTATGACAAGGTTTCGGATGCAGCCGTGTATTGCGCATCAGATACCACCATGACTTCTGTGGGTACAGCTTCTGATGCAGGGCGTATGTCGCCTCATCGAATGAATGTAACTACCCTTACTGACCAACTACGCCTGCATACCCAAATGCAGTCAAAGGTAATTGCCGTTGCATTAAAGGACCGCGGTGCGGTTTTACCCGGCGGACATACAGCCAATGCAGCATATTGGTTTGAGGGGGGTTCAGAGGGGAATTGGATCAGCAGTTCGTTTTATATGGAAGAATTGCCCCGATGGGTGAATAGGTTCAATAGTTCTGATGCAGTGGCACAGTATAAAAAACCCTGGAGCACCCTGAAACCCCTGAGCACCTATACTCAGAGTGGTCCTGACAATACCCCCTATGAAGCTTTAATCGACGGGGAGAGCGCCCCGGTCTTTCCCCACGACCTGGAAAGTTTATGGGAGGCCAACGGACAATATGGACTCTTGCGAATTACCCCTTTTGGAAACAGTATTACTACAGATTTTGCACTGGCTGCCCTAAAAGGTGAGGATTTAGGTCAGGATGAAATCACCGATTTTCTTGCTGTGAGTTATTCCAGTACCGATTATGTAGGGCATTTTTTTGGGGTCAATTCCAAGGAAATTCAGGATACATATCTGAGGCTGGATCAGGACCTGGAAAGGCTTTTTAAAGCGCTGGACAAGGAGGTAGGCGAAGGACAATACACCGTGTTTTTGACTTCAGACCATGCTGCTGTAAATGTACCGGCATACCTGAGTGATATGAAAATACCTGCCGGTTATTTTTCCCTCTCCCTGTTTCGTGATAGGATTATGGAATTTATGAAGAACCGCTTTGGAACAACTAACCTTATCAAAAATTATTCGAATGCCCAGATTTTTCTGGATCATGAGGTAATGCAAAAACTTGATCTCAGTATCATACAGGTACAGGAGGAAATGTCCGAGGAGTTACTGAAATACGAGGGGATAGACCGCGTATATACGGGATATCAAATGCAGCATAATGAATATAGTGCAGGGATTCCCTACATTCTGCAAAAAGGATACAATCAAAAGCGATCCGGAGATATTTTGATGGTGCTGGAACCTGCAACCGTATCGTACTCCAGAACAGGATCTACCCATGGGTCTCCTCAGATTTACGACACCCATGCTCCTTTGCTGTTTTTCGGCAAGGGTATCAATCCAGGTAGCACAACCAGGCGAACGGAAATCCCGGATATTGCGCCAACTATTTCTGCCTTGCTGGGTATAGCATTCCCCAATGGGACAACAGGCAGCCCAATCAGTGAGGTATTAGAATAGCTTTTCCCGGATTCGTTTCCACCTGAGTTTGCGAATGAATCTGCCCTCCTCAGCGGAGACTATAAAGGGTTTGCGGTTTTTAATGGCAGCAAGAAACCCCCTTAGGTTGTCTGTAAAGGCCCTGGGTTTCTTTAGTTTTACAGCCATTTTAAGAGAGGCGATCAGTGTAATGAGTAAACCATAACGCATGGCGTACATGGCTTCTCCCTGTAAGAATTTGGCGCGCTTATTATAAGCGGCCCCCAGTGGGCGAAGGTGTTTCACTTTTAAACGTTCATCAGTGAAGGTCTGAAAATCGTGGAATTCGGCAAGCAGTTCGTCAACAGTATCCCAGCCCATTGCGGATTTCAGGCCGCCAATGGCCTTAAAACAGTTTCTGGTATACGATTTGAATGCCCCTCTCACGTGATCCTTATTCATGGGGTGGTTCCGTTTCCAGGTTCCGCTAGCATCCTGTTCATAAGCAAATCCACCGGCAATTCCTACCCTTGGATTGTTCTGAAAAATATCCGCTATGCTTTCGAAATAGTCCGGAGGGATTACAACATCAGCATCCAGCTTAACCAGGAAGTCATAAGCGTTGTCCAGTGCTGACAGGCCATAGTTAAACGTATTCACCACCTTGCTGCCAGGCATGTGTATGGCAGATGATAGGTGGTTTCGCTTAATAAAATTCGAATTTTTCGCTGTAAAGGTGTCAATTACGTTTTCTGTCTCGTCCGTAGAATTATCATTGACAATAACAACTTTCTTAGGGGCTAAGGTCTGGGCCGTTAAAGCCTCGAGAGTTTTGGGGAGAAATTCCGCTTCGTTGTGGGCAGGAATAACCACGTAATACGCCATTGTGAAATCCATAGGAATTAGTCCGTTTTTCGCTCGGCGTAAACAATATAATACCTGGGTGTGAAAAGCCTTAACAAGGGTCTAAATCCCAATTTGCCTGCCGGATTGGTCCATTTACTGCTGTCTTTGATTTTCCATCCGGCTTTGTCCAGCAGCCAGTCGAACTGCCAGGCTTCGAATTCGTGATAATGCCGGTCCCAGGGGTCCTGCTC
>JABDRK010000276.1 GCA_013041785.1 Eudoraea sp. | reverse complement strand
CTATTTATCAGACCAAACCGCTAGTTCATTTCCACTGGGATCTTTAAAGTGAAATCTCCTTCCGCCTGGAAAAGAGAAAATATCCTTTACAATCTCTCCCCCATTCTTTGTGATGGCCTGTATAACCGCGTTGAGGTCTTCGTTATATAATACGACAAGAACTCCATGGGTAATCGGTTCATCTGTTTTTTCAAATCCGCCATAGACTCCACTCTCTGAGAAGGAGGTATAGGCGTCTCCGTAATCAGTAAATTTCCAGCCAAAGACGCTTTTGTAGAACTCCTTTGTATGGGTGATATCTTTTGCTTTGAATTCGATATAACTGATGTGGTTGTTGTTCATGATTATCGATATTTCATTAATTCTTACCGAAATAATTGGGTTCCTGTGTCGGCATACCTAATTTAACAGATTAGTTCCAAATTCCCTATTCTTCAAATCAGATTCCTTATTTTATCCTCTTTAATTCATTTGCCAGCCCAAGGACCTGCAAATTCTGCTTAAAGCAAGGCATCCATATACTTTTTAATATCCGCATCCTTATAAATATTATTTACCATTTCCGAATACAAATCCGTAAAGCGTTTATTTTTAGCCAGGTCTCCAAAAATAGCCTGTTGTTTTACAAAAGCGAGTTGATCTGTTTGAGTACGCCGGGATGCCTTTTGCAGTTCAGCACCCAAGGAGTCTATTATTTCCAGGGAATTGCCTTCCCTGTCCTTCTGCCTGTCGCTGTAATAACACCAGGCTGCAATTACCAGAGTTGATAATTGGATGTTTCCTTGCCCGTTCAAATTTTCATGGATTGTTGGAATTAAAAATTTGGGCAATTTGGCAGAACTTTCCGAACAAATCCGGCTAACACTATCTTTAATATTGGGGTTGGCAAATCGCTCCAGCAAACTGTCTTTGTAACTGCTTAAATCAATTCCCTTTACCTCATCCAGGACTGGGGTAGCTTCCTTATCCATAAATGCCCTGAGATATCTTACAAAAGTTTCGTCTTCCATACAAGCATTGATAGTTGTATAGCCATGGATGGCTCCGAGTATCCCCAAAACAGAATGTCCCGCATTTAACAAACGGAGCTTCATCTTTTCGTAAGGTTTTACATTAGGAACAAATTGTACACCAACTTCCTCAAATTGTGGTCGTCCATTTGAGAAATTGTCTTCGATGATCCACTGTATAAAGGGCTCACAGGAAACAGGCCATTCGTCGGATATGCCAACGGTTTTTTCCAAAGTTTCAATGTCGGCTGAAGTAGTAACAGGGGTAATCCTGTCTACCATACTATTTGGAAAGCACACCTCCTCTTCAATCCATTTGGCTAGGGATTTATCATATCTGTTTACATAGGCCAGTAACATTTTACGAGCCACATCCCCATTGTGTTCTATATTGTCACATGACATCACCGTAAATGCAGGCAGACCTGCTATTCGGCGTTTTTCCAAAGCAGCAGTTATGTATCCATACACAGTCTTTGGGTCGTGAGGTGAACGCAACTCATGTTGGATATCCGGGTTGTCATAGTCGAATTCCCCGGTAGCAGGATTAAAATTATAACCCCCTTCTGTTATGGTCAGGGATACGATCCTGGTATCGGGATGGGCCATTTGTTCAATAACAGTCTCAGGCTGACCAACACCCAATTCAAAATTAACTATGGAGCCAATAATCCTGTTTTCCTTATTGCCGTCGGGGTGTTTAACGATAAGGGTATAAAGGCCATCCTGCTTTTTTAGCACCTCATATATTTTCCTGTCCCCTTCCCTTAAACCAACTCCGCAAATTCCCCATTCAAGGGAAGCGGTTTTTTCAAGGAGCATATCTGTATAAAATGCCTGATGCGAACGATGAAATCCCCCAACCCCTATATGTACCAATCCCGCCTTAAGTAGGGTTCGATCATATGAAGGCACGGTAATCTGCTTACTGAGTTGGGTCAGGTTTTTCTGGTTGAGCTGAATTGTGTTTTTCATTATTGTGCTTCTTTTTGATCTTTCCCCCGACGAAATGCCCAGTAGGCCGTAATGAAATAGATCAGCGTGCAGATAAAGGCATAGCGGTAAAATATATTCCGATTATCCTCGTAAACAGTCTGATCTTCACTTCCGAACAAAACTACACTGGCCAGAACCAGAGTGATCAGCAAGGCTGCTATCGCCACCATTTTCAGTGCCTTTGAAAAAGTCGTTTTATCTTTTAAAGGTAGCTGCTCTTCTTTGGCTTTTTCTTGCTGAAACTCTTTAATGTGCTCATTTCTGACTTTTTCCTCAGCCTCCTGCTC
>JABDRK010000273.1 GCA_013041785.1 Eudoraea sp. | reverse complement strand
CCTAAAAAGGAAACGACCAAAAAAGCGGCACCAAAGGCCAAAACAGAAAAACCAGCTGCTGACCTTAGTAAGAAGACAGTAGCTGAACTAAAGGAAATGGCTAAAGCAAAAGGCCTTAGCGGTTATTCCTCTATGAAGAAGGCAGAACTGATTGACGCATTAAATAAATAAAGTAGAACGCACCGGGTGTTCCCGGTATAAATATAAATATCATGGCACATAAAAAAGGTGTAGGTAGTTCTAAAAACGGTAGGGAATCGGAATCGAAACGCCTGGGCGTAAAGATTTTTGGTGGCCAACCTGCAGTTGCCGGAAACATTATTGTTAGGCAAAGAGGAACTAAACATAATCCCGGAGAAAATGTCTACCTGGGAAAAGACCATTCGTTACATGCCAAAATTGATGGTATTGTAAGATTTGATAAAAAGTCCGGAGGAAAGTCTTACGTTTCTATAGACCCTTTTGAAGCTTAAAGAAAGATCACAAAATAAAAAACCCACATTCCTTTTTGGTTTGTGGGTTTTTTTATGGGAGTAACTGGCCTTACTAATACCTGTAATAATCAGGCTTAAACGGACCTTCAGGTTTTACTCCGATGTAGGAAGCCTGATCCTTTCTCAATTCCGTCAATTCAGCACCAAGTCGTGCCAAATGCAGTTTTGCCACCTTTTCATCCAGGTGTTTGGGCAGCATATACACCTTGTTCTCATACTTATCGCTATGTTTCCATAGTTCAATCTGTGCCAGAACCTGATTGGTGAAAGAATTGCTCATCACAAAGCTGGGATGTCCCGTGGCACAACCCAGGTTAACAAGCCGTCCTTCGGCCAGGATGATAATGTCTTTCCCATCAACCGTGTATTTATCTACCTGTGGTTTGATTTCATCTTTGGTATGCCCGTATTCACCATTGATCCAGGCCATATCAATTTCATTGTCAAAGTGGCCGATATTACATACGATAACCTTATCGCGCATGCTTCGGAAATGATCTTCGCGAATAATATCTTTGTTTCCTGTGGCCGTTACAACGATGTCGGCGTTACCAACAACATTTTCCAGCTTCTTCACTTCGTAACCATCCATACAGGCCTGCAGGGCACAAATCGGGTCAATCTCGGTAACGGTAACGATTGCACCGGCGCCACGGAAGGAAGCAGCTGTACCTTTTCCTACATCTCCGTAACCGGCTACAACTACGCGTTTACCCGCCAACATGGTATCGGTGGCGCGTCTTATGGCATCCACTGCACTTTCACGACAACCGTATTTATTGTCAAATTTCGATTTGGTAACCGAATCATTTACATTGATCGCTGGCATTGGTAATACACCATTCTTAAAACGTTCATATAAGCGATGTACCCCGGTAGTGGTCTCCTCGGAAAGCCCTTTGATACCACTTGTGAGTTCCGGATATTGATCCAGCACCATATTGGTGAGGTCACCCCCATCGTCCAGGATCATGTTGAGTGGTTGACGCTCTTCTCCAAAGAACAAGGTCTGCTCAATACACCAATCGAATTCTTCTTCCGTCATCCCTTTCCAGGCATAAACAGGTATTCCTGCTGCAGCTATGGCAGCAGCGGCGTGGTCCTGGGTGGAAAAAATATTACAGGAGCTCCAGGTGACATCAGCTCCCAATGCTACCAGGGTTTCGATCAATACTGCAGTTTGGATGGTCATGTGAAGACAGCCTGCAATGCGTGCTCCCTTAAGCGGTTGCTCCTTTGCATATTCCTCCCTAAGCGCCATTAGTCCGGGCATTTCTGCTTCTGCGAGGGTTATCTCTTTTCGTCCCCATTCAGCAAGGGTCATGTCCTTAACCTTATAAGGGATATAGGGAATCGTTTTGGTACTCATATGATTTATTTTCTTTTTACATTCGCTACTTATAACAATAGCTGGTTTTAATGCCAGCAAAGGTAAGGATAACTGAAAAATTCCCATGCCTCTTTACAAAACATTAGCAGTAAACCAGGACATCAGGATTTACCTTTGGAAAGTAGCAGAAGAAGAATCTGAACTGGCCGCTCCTTTGGTGCTCGCCGAATACAGCAGGATCCGACTCAAGGGGATGAAATCCTCCCTGCACAGGAGGGCATATCTGAGCATTCGGCATCTGCTTCATATGGCCGGGTATACTGACGATGATCTGTACTATGATTCCTTGGGGAAACCGCATCTTAAGGATGGTAATTATATCTCCATTACCCATTCCCATATCTTCACCGGCATTATTATCAGTAAAGAAATCCCAGTAGGGATAGATATTGAAAAACAAAGGGAAAAAATTAGCAAGATTGCCCATAAGTTCACGGATCTCGATTACAACCGCGACAGTGAGGAGGTTGACCTCGTTCGTAAATTAACCGTGCTCTGGGGGGCTAAAGAATCCGTGTATAAAATCCTATCAACCCCCGGAATTAGTTTTTATCAGCATATCGATATTACAGATTTTGATTTGAACAAGGGAACAACAACAGGCAGGGCTAGCTTTGAAGCCCGGGAAACCCATTACGATATCTCATTCTTCGAGTTTGAAGGTTTTACCTGTGTCTATGCCCTGAATGGCAAGTAAAGAAGTAGGGATCCCCAAAAAGGTCTTAATTTCGATCCAAACAATTTTAAAGATGCATATATCCGTAGAACTCACCTTATCCCCTTTACAGGATAGTTTTGAAGGCCCCATCATTGCCTTTATAAAAAAATTAAGGGCTTCTGGATTCAAAGTTATTGAAAACCCTCTAAGTACCCAGATTTATGGGGAGTATGACGAGCTGATGCCTTTTATAAATGGGGTTATGAAAGAGGCCTTGGTGGATATAAAGAACGGATTGTTCTATATGAAGATCGTTAAATCTGACCGCAGCGACTATGAGCCCCATTTTTGATTGGATATTTGCCCAATACGAAAATACCCCTGCCTATCTGATTACCCTGGAGATTATTGGGGTTGTATTTGGTTTTTTAAGCGTGTGGTACGCCAAACGAGAAAACA
>JABDRK010000142.1 GCA_013041785.1 Eudoraea sp. | reverse complement strand
CATCAAAATCGAGTTGTGGAAGACCCCATAGATCCTTTTCCGTTGCGCTTAACGTAACCCGGTTATCGTGATAGGGCAGCATCTCCCCAAATCCGGTAACGCCAATTTGCCAGGGTCCCGGTTTAAGGATATTTTCCTTGAGTTCCTTTCCGTATTGCATCTCAGCAACCGAAACCTGCCAGTCGGTCCTGCTGGCTCCTCCCTGATATCCAAAACCACGCAGGTAATCTCTTTTTCTCGACCTGTTATTCAGGTTTACAAAGCGGGGAATATAAAAGCCATTGGGCCTTCTTCCCTTGTAAAATTTATCGAGATAACCTTCAACAGATGCCGTAGCCCCGAGCTGGTAATGGTGGTCCATGATATTCCGTCCCACCTGGTCATAATCATTTCCTATTCCGTTGGGAAATCGATCAGATTTGGACTGTAGAAGAATGCCTACACTGGCCATGGCGGAGGCACATAAAAAGATCACTTTGGCGTGAAATTCTAATTTCTCATTTGTTTCTGCATCCACGATTCGCACGCCAGTCGCCTTTTTACTTTGATCATCATAGATGATTTCATAGACGATCGAATTAGGTCTGAGCGTCATGTTCCCTGTCTTTTCAGCGGCGGGAAGGGTAGAGGAATTACTGCTGAAATATCCGCCGAAAGGACAGCCTCTCCAGCAACGGTTGCGATACTGGCAGGGATTCCTGCCCTCATTTTGTGAATTCTTATCCGTAATATGAGCTACCCGCCCTATGGTGAGCACCCTCTCATCCTCAAACTTTTCTGCCATGGCATTTTTTAAATCTACCTCAGGACAAGTAAGGTCCATCGGAGGTTGAAACTGGCCATCCGGCAAATGCTTTAGTCCCAGGGCTTCTCCGCTAACTCCAATATAGGATTCTACCTTGTCGTACCATGGACTGATATCGGCGTAACGCACCGGCCAGTCTACCGCAATCCCTTCCTTTAGGTTGGCTTCAAAATCCAGATCACTCCATCGATAACTTTGACGTCCCCAGGTAATGGAACGTCCCCCAACATGGTATCCCCTTATCCAGTCGAATCGCTTGGTTTCCTGATAGGGGTGTTCGAGATCATTGACAAAGAAGTGCTTGTTGTCTTCCTTTGGTGCCCAGCCAACACGATTTTGCTTGTTGTATTTTTTTTTGTCTTCCCGGGAAAGTTCATTGTTGTTGGGCAGATCCCAGGGATCCATATTCATAGTAGGATAGTCCTTGATATGCTCTACCATCCGGCCCCTTTCCAGCACCAGGGTTTTTAGTCCACCTTCACAAAGTTCTTTAGCAGCCCATCCTCCGGTGATCCCGGTTCCAACCACTATGGCGTCAAATTGGTTTTGTGGATTCTGAGGTGTATTATCCATTTAATTCTGCGGTATTTCCTATATTTAGAACATAAGCTCTTTAGGAGATTATTCTAAGTTTTATCAAATAAATATAGGGCTAAAATCCGAAAGGGACTAAACCCGATTTTTCAATACTTACATAAAAACCTAACAATGAAAACGATAAAAGGACCGGCAGTATTCCTCGCCCAGTTTGTAGACAGTAAACCACCATTCAATACCCTTGACGGGATGTGTAAATGGGCAGCAGATTTGGGTTATAAAGGGATACAAATCCCAACCTGGGAACATTTTTTAATTGATCTCGACAAGGCAGCCTCAAGTCAGGATTATTGTGACGAACTAAAGGGGAAAATCAATTCATACGGACTTGAGATTACAGAGCTTTCAACCCACCTTCAGGGTCAGTTGGTAGCCGTACACCCTGCCTATGACCTGATGTTTGATAATTTTGCGCCGGACGAGGTGAAGAATAATCCGAAAGCCAGGACGGAATGGGCTGTAGACGTAGTAAAAAAAGCGGCTACGGCGAGCAGGAGACTGGGCATTAAGGCCCATGCAACATTTTCAGGGGCACTGTTATGGCATACCTGGCATCCATGGCCTCAGCGTCCCAATGGATTGGTGGAACTGGGCTTTGAGGAACTGGCCAAGCGCTGGCTTCCCATCCTGGATCATTTTGAAGAAGAAGGGGTTGATGTGTGCTATGAGATCCATCCCGGGGAAGACCTTCACGACGGGGATACCTTTGAACGCTTTCTGGAAGCAACGGGCAATCACAAAAGGGTAAATATCCTTTATGACCCCAGCCATTTTGTATTGCAGCAGCTCGACTATCTGACTTATATTGACCACTACCACGAATTTATAAGGTCGTTTCACGTAAAGGATTCTGAATTCAACCCTACGGGAAAGAAAGGAGCATTTGGAGGGTATAACGACTGGGGTGATCGTGCAGGCCGATATCGCTCCCTGGGAGATGGCCAGATTGATTTTAAGACGATCTTTTCCAAACTCACGCAGTACGGCTGTGATGTCTGGGCTGTAATGGAATGGGAGTGTTGTATCAAAAGTCCGGAACAGGGGGCTAGAGAAGGCGCAATTTTCATCCAGGACCATATAATCGAGGCAACGCAAAAGACTTTTGATGATTTTGCAGGTGGAGAGACAGACAAAGCCATGCTCCGGAAAATATTAGGAATTTAAAATCGAAAAAATGAAAATTCAATACGTATTGCTGGTGATTGCCAGTCTAAGCCTTGTCCAGTGTAAGGAAAAAGC
>JABDRK010000224.1 GCA_013041785.1 Eudoraea sp. | reverse complement strand
ATCTCATATATTTCAGCAGCCTCTGCGTACCACATTTTGTCAAAATACAGATCGGCTTTGTCCATTAATTTATCATTGTTGAGGCTGGCCCCTTTTGATAAATTAGATCTGCTCCTGCTATGTGTAGCTTGCTTGGCAACCAGACTTTCTGAAGAGCCCTCCATGTGAAGATCAACTTGTTCCGGAAATTTCACTTCAAGGATCCACATTTTATCCTGGTAGCGGCCCTGTAATTTTGAATTAAAGGCTTCGATAGCCGCCATTCCTTGGTCGAAACGATTCAGGTAGACGTGAAACAGTTTGGTTTCCGGATGTTGCAGACTTCCTGTGGAAGCAAAACGCCCGGCCAGCTTTGCAGCAAACCTGTTGGCATTGGATTCCTGACCAAACACCCCGCTGATGAGGTAATATCCTGCCTTTAAATCAGCACTGCTATCCAGGCTTCGCGTAGCAATATTGCTGGCTTTGGCCATTTTAGCAAAAGAATATGCTTCAGGTTCAGGCATAGCCTTGATGGGACTTGCCGCTTCCTCTTGTTTAATTTCTGTGCTTTTCGGGAGCGTATTTTGAACCTGTAATACCCAGATCTTGTCAGTGTACCTGGGCTTGATATTATTTTTATATACGTCTAAGGCAGCAATTCCCTGATCGTAATGGCCCAAATACACATATTGCATCTGGTTTTGGGGATTAGTCAGCATTTTAGCTGATAACCCTTTATTTTTCAGCCTCTTGGCAAATTTTGTGGCGTTGTCAGAATTTCCGAAAACACCAGCTATCAGGTAGTAGCCATTGGCAATTCCTTTAAGGCTGGTTTCTTTTCTGTGGGAAATATGGAGTAGTTTGGCCTCCTTGGCAAATACAGCTTCCTCTGCAGAGATAACAGTACGTTCCTCAGCAGGGGGATCAGCAAATACGGCCACAGGCGTGGCTATACTCCCCATAAGGATGAGCAGAAGCACCAATTTTTTTACTGGTAGATTCATTGTGATGTGCTAGGTCGGGGAACTGCATGGATATTGTGTGGTATTGGTCACATTTCAGGCCACAGTATTGCCCCGGTTTTGCTACTAACGCCGAATTTACACTAACTTATGTATGGGGAATATTTTTTGTTGTGAAAGGACTGCTTTCCGTCGTGAACGGATAAATTATGTAGTTTATCGATGAGCGCCTGTTATTAAAAGTCGGGACCAAAGGTTGTCTTGGGAGAATTGATCTGGGGCGCTATAGGGCAGATTTTAAAAAATACCAAATAGTATATACACTTAATGTATGGCAAATAAAAAAGCGTCCCGTTCAGGACGCTTTCAAATATGAATTTCTAGTTACTAGTCGTTTTTCTCTTCCAGTTTCTCATCTTCTTTGGAAGCATCTTTAAACTCTTTGATGCCGCTTCCAAGGCCGCGCATCAGTTCCGGAATTTTCTTTCCTCCGAATAAGAGCAACACAACCAGAACAATAACGGCAATTTGCCATGCTCCTATAGCCAGGAAAGTGAATAATGATAACATAGTGTTTTATATTAAGTGGATCACAAATTTATAAAAAAAAGAAACAATAACTGCAGTATTAGTAACGGGAAGATACCTTTTAAATTGCTGCTAGCTTTTTTTAAGTGAAATACTTTATCTTAGACCCCCCTGAAAGCTGCTGCCAGAGTGGGCAAACTACTGTGAAGGTTATTCTTTAAATGCTATGGCCAAAAAAGTAAAGAAAAGGAAGGAAATCAAGCGAAAACTCTTGCATAAGTATCGTTTGGTTATCCTGAATGAAAATACTTTTGAAGAAAAAATTTCCTTTAAATTAAGCAGGCTTAATGTATTTATAACCGGATCGCTGTTCATTGTGATCCTTACAGCACTGACGATCCTGCTGATCGCTTTTACCCCTTTAAGGGAATATATTCCCGGGTATTCCTCCACCCAATTAAAACGGCAGGCAACGGAATTGACCTATAAAACAGACAGCCTGGTTAACGTGCTAAACTATACCAATCGGTATTTGGATAACGTACGCATGGTGCTCCGCGGGGATATAGAAAATACGGAAGTTAACCGGGATTCCCTGTTTGAGCAATTTAAGATAGACCCTGCTACCATTGACTTAAGCCCGATTAGGGAAGATTCCATGCTGAGGGCCGCTGTAGCGCTGGAAGACAAATACAACCTGTTTGAGAGCAGCCGTGAACCAGGAAGGCTGGTATTGTTTTCTCCAGTTTCTGGAACGATGTCACAGGGATATGATCCTGAGATAAAGCACTATGCTGTAGATTTGGTTGCCCCTGAAGGCTCTCCGGTAAAATGTGTGGCAAATGGCACGGTGATCTTTTCGGAATGGACCGCAGAAACGGGATACGTTATTATCATTGAGCATAAGGATGGTTTGATTTCGGCATACAAGCACAATGGCTCCCTAAGCAAAGGTCAGGGCGATTTGGTAAAAGCAGGGGAAGTGATTGCATCTGTTGGCAACACCGGGATATTAACTACGGGCCCACATCTTCATTTTGAACTCTGGAGCAATGGAAATCCGGTAAATCCCACGGACTATATCGACTTTAAATAAGGTATGACACTAAAAGGCATAGCAGCACGGGTATTTGCCAGCATTGTTGCCAGAAAAACAAAACGTTGGAGCTCCCAGCCCTGGGCTGCGCAAGAAAAAGTTTTCCATGAACTTTTAAAAAAGGGCTCACACACCCGGTTTGGTCGTGACCACGAATTTGACCAAATTGGATCCCACAGGGAATTTGTGGAAAAAGTTCCGGTTAGGGATTATGAAAACCTGAGGTCCTACGTAGATGAAATGGTAGCCGGGCAGGCAGATATTTTATGGCCTGGCCACCCACTTTATCTGGCCAAAACTTCGGGCACTACTTCCGGAGCCAAATATATCCCGATTACTGAAGAATCTATAAAAGAACAGGTAAAGGCGTCCCGGAATGCAATCCTTAGTTATATACATGAGACGGGAAATACCGACTTTGTTAACGGCAAGATGATTTTTCTACAGGGCAGCCCGGAACTGGAAGAAAAAAATGGAATAAAACTGGGTCGTTTGTCCGGAATATCTGCTCACTTTGTTCCCAATTACCTGCAAAAGAACAGAATGCCCAGTTGGGAGACCAATTGTATTGAGGATTGGGAAACCAAGGTAAATGCGATCGTAGAGGAAACCCTGCATGAAAACATGACGGTCATTGCCGGCATACCTTCCTGGGTACAGATGTATTTTGAAAAATTAGAGTCGACCGCGGGAAAAAAAGTGGGTGAAATATTTAAAAACTTTCAGCTTTTCATATATGGCGGGGTTAATTATGAACCTTATCGCGCGAAGTTTGAGAATCTCATTGGTCGAAAAGTAGCCAGTATAGAATTATTCCCGGCAAGCGAGGGATTTTTCGCTTATCAGGACTCTCAAAATGAAAAAGGAATGCTCCTGCTACTCGATGCGGGGATCTTTTACGAGTTCATTCGCGCTGATGAGTTCTTTGATGAAGCCCCAGAACGATTGACGATACGGGACGTTGAAATTGGGGTAAATTATGTCATGATTATTTCCACCAATGCGGGCTTGTGGGCCTATAATCTGGGAGATACCGTTCAGTTTATTTCTACAAACCCTTATCGCGTAATTGTCTCCGGGCGCATCAAACACTTTATATC
>JABDRK010000216.1 GCA_013041785.1 Eudoraea sp. | reverse complement strand
GCATCAATGGAATTCTGAAGTGCGTAAAACTTTTGTAAATACTGCTGAACGTATTGATTGGCCTCTACTTCTTCCTTGTCAAAAATCCGCTTGTTTTTTCGAATAACTACTGTTGCAGGCTTAAGGTCTTCCATAATAAATTTCAGCTCCTCGATGGTTGTGCGGCGCGGATTGTCAAAAAAGGGGAATAGCTCTTCCCTGCAGAGGTTACTGGGATGCGTTGCTGCCAGCGTTGGTGGCATTTTATCTAAAAGCCAGTATCCGATATGGTATTCTAGAAAGAGGACATTTTCTGTGTTCAAACCTTCAGCAAGGAGGTATTGAGGCACCCGGATACCTTCTCCATTGAAATAGGTACCCCTTTCGCGTTTGTGTGTAATAATAGCGTAATATTCCCGATAACTTTCTACGGGCAACAGAAACAACAGGACAAGCATCACAGGTGCCCAGTTCCACTTCTTTAAATGGGGCAGAGCGCTCAGAAAAGCACCGACAAAAAGCAGTAATATGGGATATACCTGAATAAGGTAATGCCCGTTGACTTTACCTCCTTTTATGAACGAGAAGCATACTCCGGCAAGGGCAATGAGGAGCAGCTGTGCGTTTGGGTTTTCAAAATTGAGTTTATGTTTTTTCCAGGCAAAAAGAAAGAATGCGGTAATGAGGATGATAAATGGTAAGATCTTCTCCGGGGAAAAGGGTTCGGCACTGGTATATTCAAGAGGGGCCAGGAAAACGGATTTCCACCATGCATCTGCCTTGCCGGTGAGATAATAGGGTAAAAGGGTAAGCAATATTACGATAAGGTTAGAAGCACCGAACAATAGGCTTCTCATTAATCCCTGTTTCCAGGATGCCGTGCGGACACCCGCTACAAGTAAAAATAAGGTCAGGAAAAGTGCTGCATAAGCCAAATTTATTTTGGTCATAAGAGCCATGCCAATAAGCAAACCCGACAGAACCACATTGCTATTGTTCCTGGATTTAACAAGGAAATACAATCCGGGTATAAAAAACAACATACTAATGTGTTCGGACATTACCCCTTGTAAACTGCCGAAGAGGCTCAATAGCAGTACAGCTCCCAGGGAAGACCAGATCCCAATTTTTTTTGAGAATACATGGCCCCCGATTTTATATGTAAAAAATGCGGTAAGGCATACGGCTATGGTACCAAACAAGCGTATGGCAATGAAACTCTTCCCAAAAATGGAGATTAATCCTCCGATTATAAAAAAGACGAGAGGAGGTTTAAGGTCCCAGAGAAAAGTATAAGGCAGGTAACCATCAGCCAGCGCCTGTCCTACCAGAATAAATGTACTCTCGTCCCGGTCAATATAGTCACGGAAAAAAAATGGAAAACGGATAAACAGGGCAAGCAGAAAGAGTACGGCCAGAACTGTTTTCCCGGATAATTTATCGTAGTAGGAAATAGGAGATGTTTTACCTTTGCTTCGCATAATAAGGGATTTCCCCGAGATGCAATATAGATAAATTGTATCATCTATTTTAAACAGCAGAACTGTTGATGGGTCTATCACAAAGAGATAAGAAACACATTTGGCATCCGCTAACTCAACATAAACTTCATTCCGAAATGTTGGGTATTACCGGGGCCCGCGGAGCGACAATTACGGATGAATCCGGGAAGGAATATATTGACGCTATTTCTTCCTGGTACACTTGTGTTTACGGACATTGTAATCCATACATTTTGGAGGCGGTATCGTCACAAATGCAGGTATTGGACCAGGTGGTTTTTAGCGGATTTACACATGAACCTGCCGTCAGGTTATCTGAAGCTTTGATCGAGATATTGCCTCAGAATCAGGGAAAATTGTTTTTTTCAGACAATGGGTCAACCGCAACTGAAATTGAGATAAAAATGGCCCTGCAGTACCACTTTAACCGTGGGGAGCGCCGTAATGTACTGCTTGCCTTTGAGGAAGGCTTTCACGGCGACACCTTTGGAGCCATGTCTGTATCAGGGCTATCGGTATACAACGGGCCCTTTGAAGATCTATTCCTGGAGGTAAAGCGAATACCGGTACCCACGAAAGCAAATTTGCCCGCCATAAGAGAACAGCTAAATGAGCTGCTCCATACCCATGCTATAGCCGGATTTATATATGAACCTCTGGTGCAGGGAGCTGCCGGCATGAAGATACACGATGCGGCCGGGCTAAATGCCTTGCTCGCTATCTTAAAAGCCCAGGGGGTGGTCACTATTGCAGATGAGGTCATGACCGGTTTTGGCAAGACGGGTAGTTACTTTGCTTCAGATTACCTGGACGAGAAGCCAGACATAATTTGTTTGTCCAAAGCCCTGACGGCGGGATTGATGCCTATGGCCGTAACCACATGTACGGATAAAATTTTCGAGGCCTTCTACAGCGATCAGATTGAAAAGGGATTCTTCCATGGCCATACCTATACGGCAAACCCCCTTGCCTGTTCTGCCGCATTGGCCGGGATTACTTTGCTCAGGAGCGATGAGATGCAGGCCAATATACAACGGATAATACGGGCTCACGAGGAATTCGACAATCGACTTTCACAACATCCCATGGTTAAAAATACCCGGCAAATAGGAGTTATTTATGCCTTTGATATAGCAATTTCCATGGACCGCTATGGGGATCTGAGGGATAAACTATTCGGGCAATTTATGGAGCGGGGGATATTTCTCCGGCCCCTCGGGAATACCATCTATTTACTTCCTCCCTATGTGATCAGTGATACACAATTAGAAGCGGTTTATAGTGCTGTGTTGGAAATACTCGATTCTTACCAAACTAAAGCACATATTTCCAAAGAGGTGTCCGGGTAACAGGAACTTTACTTTTGTACATATACCCTATGATTCCCGGCAATAACAGTTATTTTTGCCCGAAAGAATAAAATTGGATTCCCCTAAAATTTCCATAACTGCAATAGCCAGCGCTTCAGCTTTGGGCCACGATCCGAAACTGATATGGGAAAACTACAGGAATCCCACACACCTCCTGCGTAACAAAGATTTTGAGGGACAGAAATACTGGGTAGCTCCTCTGGCATCAACAACCCGCAATAGAATAGCCTCACTTCTGTCAGGAAATGACTACTACAACGATTTGGATCCTACTGTGCTTTTTGCCCTTTATGTTTCCCGTTTGGCCGTTGAAAAAGCAGGTTGGAAAAAGGATAGCAATTTTGGGATTAATTTTGGTTCAAGCAGGGGGGCCACGGTATTATTTGAAAAGTATCATGCCGAGTATCTCAAAGTAAAAAAAGCCTCTACCCGTACTTCACCAAATACGACGCTCGGCAATATCTCTTCATGGGTAGCCCATGATCTGCAGACGGGTGGCCCTGAAATATCGCATTCAATTACCTGCTCTACCGCTCTTCATGCGATGCTTAATGGGATTGCCTGGATAAGAAGCGGCATGACCAAACGATTTTTGGTGGGTGGAAGTGAAGCGGCCTTAACCCCGTTCACACTTGCCCAAATGCAGGCCTTAAAAATTTATTCAACAGGAAAGGACCCGTACCCTTGTCGGGCCCTGGATCCTGGAAAAGAATCAAATTCTATGGTACTTGGGGAAGGGGCGGGGGCCGTTTGTCTGGAAGCAGCGCCTAATGAAAATACCCTTGCCGAGATCGCCGGAATAGGCTATGCCACCGAACCCCTCGAACACAGTGTTTCCCTATCCACAAATGCATTTTGTTTTCAAAGATCTATGAAAATGGCCATGAACGGGCTTGCCCCCGGGCTGGTAGATGTTGTGGTTATGCATGCTCCAGGGACATTAAAGGGAGACCGGGCCGAGCTGCATGCAATATATAAAATATTCGGGCCTGAACTTCCCGCGCTTACTACGAACAAGTGGAAAATAGGCCACACTTTTGGGGCTTCAGGAATTTTGAGTGTTGAAATGGCCATTATGATGATGCAGCACCAGCAGTTCATTTCGGTTCCCTATCTAAAAGAAAACAGCCAGCCTGCTCAAATCAGGTATGTTATGGTAAATGCAGTTGGGTTTGGGGGTAATGCAGTGAGCATTCTTTTGAAGAAACCGGGTTAGCCCAACCATCCCAACTCAAAGGGCAATTGTTTTTTGGCTGTTGCTTTTGGGTAATGACTGGGAGAAGGCCTATTTTTGAACGTATAACTATAAACTGATCATTTTGGAAAGACACAATTGGACCAAACAAGAGATTCTTGAGATCTACAACAAACCCCTGATGGAATTGCTTTATGAAGCAGCATCTATCCATCGCATGTACCATGATCCCAATACCGTTCAGGTTTCCACATTGCTTTCCATAAAGACCGGGGGATGTCCTGAAGACTGTGGGTATTGCCCCCAGGCAGCCAGATATCATACCGATATAGAGGGCAACGATCTCATGACCGTACAACAGGTTAAGGCCCAGGCACTGCGCGCCAAAGCCTCAGGAAGTTCGCGTGTTTGTATGGGGGCAGCCTGGCGTAATGTTAAGGATGGCCCTGAGTTCGATCAGGTATTAGAAATGGTGAGAACCATCAACAAATTGGATATGGAGGTATGCTGTACCCTGGGCATGTTAACCGAAAATCAGGCGCAGCGATTGGCTGAGGCTGGGTTGTATGCCTATAATCACAATCTGGACACCTCTGAAGACTATTATAAAGATGTTATATCCACACGTGCGTTTCAAGATCGATTGGAAACGATTGAAAATGTCAGGAAATCGAACGTTACGGTCTGCAGCGGAGGAATCATTGGTATGGGGGAAAAATTAGAGGATCGTGCCGGGATGCTGGTTGCCCTTTCCACCTTAAATCCGCAACCGGAATCTGTACCTATTAACGCCCTCGTAGCTGTTGAAGGCACCCCCATGGAAGAGATGGAGCCCATACCTATTTGGGACATGATCCGAATGGTAGCCACCACCCGAATAGTAATGCCCAAGACACAGGTGAGGCTTTCTGCCGGGCGAACAGAAATGAGTCAGGAAGGGCAGGCCCTTTGCTTTTTTGCCGGGGCTAATTCCATTTTTGCAGGAGACAAATTGCTGACCACTCCGAATCCGGATGTTAACCAGGATATGGAAATGTTCAGGAAGCTGGGGTTGAAACCACAGGGGGCTTTTGAGAAAGCTCCTCAGCCCGCAACAATAGAAGAGGAAGACTCCAAAATATCAGCCAAAGGAGAAAACCCCAGATGGACAAGGCCTGACCATAAGATTGATCGGAATGAAAAGGCACGTGCTCGTACCAAGTATTCTAATTAGAGGCATTGCCCTGCTTTCCTCAAAGCCGTAGGGCATTTTTTATACCTTTGAAGCTTAAAAAACCCAAATTACCGTGAATCTACAGGAAATTCCCAGACGAAAAGCGCTGACTCCTGAAGCATTCCATAGGGATTACTTCAAACCTCAGAAACCCGTTGTGATTGAGGGGATCACTAAAAATTGGCCTGCTTATTCCAAGTGGAATCTGGACTATATGAAGCAGGTTGCAGGAGATAAGGAAGTACCCTTATATGACGATCGCCCCGTTCAGCATGAAGATGGGTTCAATGAACCCCATGCGCGGATGAAAATGGCAGCGTATATCGACCTCCTGAAATCAGAACCTACCCGATATCGTATATTCCTTTGGAACGTCCTTAAAGAAATACCTGAGTTGCAAAAAGATTTCTCCTATCCCAGCCTTGGCGTTAAGCTTATGAAGGGTTTGCCTATGCTATTTTTTGGTGGAGAGGATTCCTTTACGTTCATGCATTATGATATTGACCTGGCGAATATTTTTCATTTTCATTTTGACGGGACTAAGGACTGTACCCTATTTCCTCAAACCGAAAATAAATTGCTCTATAAAGTGCCTCATTCGCTAATAACCCATGAGAGTATCAACTTTTCCAATCCTGATTATGAGGAGTGGCCCGCATTAAAGCATGTCAAAGGCTTCAAAACGCGTCTCAACCATGGTGATGCCCTTTATATTCCTGAGGGATATTGGCATTATATGAAATATGTGACTCCCGGGATATCGATGAGTCTTAGAGGGATAGCGCGCAATCCGAAAAACCTTTGCAGAGCGGTGTACAATGTGGCTGTGATGCGCTATTATGATAACCTTATGCGAAAAATCAAGGGCCAGGCCTGGATCGACTGGAAAAATCAGAAAGCGATACATAATACAGAAAAGTACTTGAGTGAAATAAATCCGGAGGTATTTTTTTAAAGCAGGCTTCAGCCGAGCAATTCTCTTAATTTCTCATTTACCAGGTGATTTTCCCAACCGCGATATAACAGGTAGGAGCTGAGCTTCCTCTTTTTTTCGAACCTACTTCAGGATCCAAGGGTCTCCAG
>JABDRK010000207.1 GCA_013041785.1 Eudoraea sp. | reverse complement strand
GTTGGAAGAGTTTCTGGCTGATGCCAGGTTGAATAATGTAGCCCTGTTGCAAACAGAAAAGAACCTGAGGATTAATGAATACGATATCAAGGTGAGCCAGTCGGGTTACCTGCCGAGGGTAGGCCTTTCCGGGTCTTACGGATGGAACCTGAATCAGACCGCCGCTTCTGCCTTCTTCCCGGGGGTCAACAATACTACCTATAATCTCAATTTGGGGGCCACCCTCACCTGGAACCTCTTTGACGGGGGCGGAACTGCCGTACGGGTAAAGAATGCGCGGATCGCCTTTAAAAACCAGGAATTACTCAACAAGCAGATTGAACTGGAGGTGGACCGGGATATTGAAAATGCCCTGGCGATCTACAAAAACCGCCTGGAGATCTTTCATATTCAGGAACAGAATGTGCTTACCAACCGGAACAATTTTGAGCGTTCCAGGGAGCAGTTCCAGTTGGGTAGGATCACCGGCATTGAATTCAGGCAGGCACAGATCAACTTACTGAATGCCCTGACCAATAAAAACCTGGCCAAGTACGACGCCAAACTGGCCGAATTACAGCTCTTACAACTCACCGGGCAATTACTGAACGTGGAACTCTAGACCTTTAACGCATGTACGAACATTTTTTTCAGTGTCCGTATTGCTGGGAAGAGATTTCTATGCTCTTGGATCCTTCCATATCCAGACAAACCTATGTGGAAGACTGTGAGGTCTGTTGCAACCCCATTGAGGTTACTGCAGCTTTTGAGGAGCAGGTCTTAACTGCTTTTGCGGCAATGGATATAGAACAATGAAGTATTCTGGCGAAACTTCACTGATGTACTGGGTTATTTTATATTATCAAACCATATCCTTCAGTTAACTACTGATACACCCTCACATAGTCGATTTCCATGATGCTTTCGGTGAAATCACCCGGGATATTTCCCCCCAGGTTTCCACCCATGGCGATATTCAGTAGCAGGTAATGCTCGTTGTCAAAAGGTTTGTCTGAAGTATTGGACAGCTCATAAACCGGGATCTCGTCTACCATGATTTTCATGGAACTGCTGTCCCATTCCAGGGTGAAGATGTGGTATTCGGAGGAGGCATTAGCAATGGGAATATCGCCCCCAGCGTTGAAATATTCACCTGTGGATGTGTGGCCCCAGTGGAAAAAGCCAATAGTAGTATTTTTATCATCACCTCTTTGTTCCATGATATCTATCTCCCCGCAGGCAGGCCAACCCACGCTTCCATACTGGTTGTCAAAATAGTTGCCAACCTCATCGATATTAGCCCCCAGGGTCCAGATGGCCGGCCAGGTGCCCGCTTCTGCAGGCAGCTTGGCCCTGACTTCTACGCGTCCGTATGTAAAGGCAAATTTGGAATTTAGGCGGGCTGAGGTATATTCCTTGGCGGAATTATTATAGGTGTAATTTTCCTTAATGGCTTTTATTTTTAAGGTTCCGGTACTTACATAGGAGTTCTCGATTCTGTCTGTATAGTGCTGTAATTCCCCATTGGCCCAGTCAGTGCCATTAATAATCGGGATGATCTGATGGTGCCATTTGGCAGGGTCCGGACTGCCGTCATATTCAAATTCGTCAGCAAAGACCAGCGTGCTATAAGGGACTACTTCTTCCTTAAACACCTGGAAACTATCAGACTTGCTGATGGATTCGCCCGAATCAGAATAGGCAAAAACCTCCAGGGAATATGTGTTGGTTCCCTCCTGGTCAACAGTATAATTCAGAGTACCCGAGTTGTTTTGCTCCAATTGCCCATTACCAATACGGAAGGCATAGCGGACGGCATTATCAGCCCTGGCAACGATAAGCACATCACCGGAACCGTCCCCACCTAGGTTGGATGCTGTGGCACCTGCAATGGTTATGGTTACCGTTAAGTTGGTAGGGACTGTTTTGGGTTCTTCCTCGCTGCCCGAACTGCAGGATAAGATCCAAATAAAGCTTATCAGCAACATGAAGAAACGGGTCAGATTTTTGGAAATAAAGTAGAGAATACTTTTCAGAGTTTTCATAGCGTGTTTTTTGGTAACACCCAATAATACTAAATAATTTTTGGAAGCGACTTAACTTTTTTGCGAAGCTGAAGCTAAAATTGAGATCTGTTACACTTCGAGACCAAATCGGAAACGGTCTCCCCATGGTTCCGATAATTATCCTAAATTTATAAATGTGTAAAAAATACACTGAAAAATAAATCATACCGGGGAATCATTGAAAATATGGGCAATAAACTTTTTGATATCTCTGATAAAGTAGTTGTAATCACTGGGGGATCGGGAGTATTGGGCGGAAACATGGCCGAATACCTTTTATCTCAGGGTGCCAAAGTGGCAATTATTGGCCGTACCCCCGAAAAGGTAACGGCAAAAGTTGCTGATTTAAAAAAGATAGGTACAGCTGTTTTAGGCTTTACGGGAGACGTACTTGACAAAGAGTTCCTCGTGCAGGTCAAAGAGGCGTTGATTAGTGAATGGAACAGGATAGATGGGCTCATCAATGCAGCGGGGGGCAATATGCCCGGTGCAACAATAGGTGAAGATCAAACCATTTTTGACTTGAAGATGGATGATTTTAGAAAAGTTGCAGAATTGAATTTGGAGGGCACTGTGATTCCCACCCTCGTGTTCGGCAAAGAAATGGCTGAGCAGGGTAAGGGTTGTATCATCAATGTATCGTCTATGACAGCTATAACTGCTGTTACAAGGGTCGTGGGATACTCAGCCGCAAAGG
>JABDRK010000204.1 GCA_013041785.1 Eudoraea sp. | reverse complement strand
GATTTAAGGCGTTTCATTTTAGCTACATAATTTCCAGAATCGGATTTCCTCAGACCTGGGGGGATATTTACAATCAGCACATCCATGCCCTCCAGAAAGGTATCCAGAGGTCCGTCGATTTCTTGTTCTTTGATTGTGATCAGGTAGGGGTCGACCCCCTTGGATTTCAAATCTGTCAATCGGGAGGCGGTGGAAGTGGTTCCCTTTACACTATATCCAAGTTTTAATAAGAATTGAGCAAGGGGAAGCCCTAGCCAGCCACACCCCATGATGCCAATGGTTTTATTCAAAATTCAGGGTTTTGGTAACCAGGATGGCATCGTTCAATACGAAAGGCATGGGAATATTTTCTGCAGGCCGGGGAGGAACCGAAAAAAGATCATGGGATAAAAGGTCGTTGGAGGCTTCGTAAAAGGTAAGCCTTAACTTTTCATCCTTGGGAAAGGTCAGTTGCAGGAAGGTAGGCTCATTATCACTGATATAATGGGTAATGAGCTTGCCCCTTCGCCGATTTTCCAGGTAATATTCAGACAAAGGGATGTCATTAATTATTGCGGAGGAAAGGGTCATTTCGTTGGTAAATACCTCCAGTCGGTTTACCGCCCGTTGTGGGTGTACGGCCAATTGGACCATCCGATCATTGCCGACAAAAGTGTCCTGGACAACTTCCAGTTTCGGGCCTTTTATGGGTTTGAGGGTAGCGGGGGCAACATAAGTAAATCCGGTGCTGTATTTACTGCTTAAGGTTTTCTTAACCAGCTTTTCGGGTTTGCTGAGATCTGCCCCGAGATATTGTGCAGTCCATTTGGAGGGCACTTTTTCGTAAGTGGCCCATTGGGCTGTATTTTCATCTTCATCCAGCACATACAGCAAGCTGTTGGGCTTTGGATTTTCGGGATCGAACCCCCTTGTGAAATGTGCGTCCAATAGAAAACCTATACAAAGCAGAATAAGAACGGCAGCCAGACCCTTTTTAATTTTATAAAAACCAAACAGCGGAAGTAACAAGAAGAAAGTCAATGAAGTAAGCAGGGTAGCAGCAACCATCATCTTTAAGCCAAGCCCTACAGGAAACATTTTTACAAAGGGCCCGAAAATGACTAAGGCCGGAAGCCCTACGAACAAAAGCAAAAATCCGTTGGGGGATTGCTGATGGCTTACCACGAGAAGGCCTACTAAAAAGGCATATACCGGTACAATAAAAAAGCTAGCTCCGGGAAGGAATTCTGCCAGGAGTCCACAAAGGATTAACCAGAGCAGGGCAGGAGCCACCAATAAATTTGCGATCCCTATTTTTTCAAATCTTTGATAAATGAAGAAAGCAATACCCAGGGAGAAATAAACAAAGGCGGTAATATAAGCGTGACCGTTATACGGAAATCCGTGCAGGATATCCTGATATTCAGGATATAAAGAAGTTAACAGTGTCCAGCTGTAATAACCAACCAGTCCGTTGATCAAGAGCACAAACAACATGGGAACAAATCCCCGGGCTATGCCTTTTCCGGACAATTTCTTTTTTCTCAAACCACTGTAAACAATCCCGATAAATCCAATTAATCCCAATATAAACATTGGCCATATCCATTCAAATGGGTAGGAAACCAGCCCGAAATACGGCACATTAAAATAATTTAAATCGTTCAGGCTTTTTAAATCATCCAGATGGGTTGCGCTAAAATGCAGCAGTAAGGGCATCAGGTAGCTCCCCTGGTGAGCCAGGCTTTCTCGATCCAGCCGCTCGTAGCTGTCGAGCGCGGTATGGTAATCGTAGTGGTCATCAATAAACGCAAAATTAAAGCCCTCGATATCCTGGTCTTCCCGAAAAACGGTCAGGTCAGTATCGTTGGGCAGCATTTTGTAAATACTGTATGCCAGGGAATTTGCCACCGGATATTGAGGTCCGGCTTGCGTAAACTCCTCGATAAGCCTTGCATTTCCCCGGTTGGTTTCAATGAGCATATAACTGGCCCCACCGCTGCCCCGGGCTTCGAAATTGAGAACCAGACCCACGTCTTTTGCCCAAGGATGCTTGTTGGCAAAGAGGTCTGCCCCATTCAGCCCCAATTCTTCTGCATCTGTGATAACGATTATAATATCGTTAAGAGG
>JABDRK010000197.1 GCA_013041785.1 Eudoraea sp. | reverse complement strand
GGTTTTGGCTGATCCCGGTGATGGCAGTGGGAAATTCAAATCCGTGGACAGCAATAAAAGGATCACCTTTTTTGAGGACGGCTCCTACACCTCCAATGGGCTTATCTGTGATTTTACAACCAGGGCTGAAGAAACTTCGAGCGGGCAGTATACCATTGACGAAGATGGTTACCTAATTCCCTGCTCAGATCCGGTTAGTTTCACCGTTGGCCTCCGATTGGAAGATGGATTTTTAATTATGAGTTTTCCCTGTATAGAACCCTGCCTTCAAAAATTCAGAAAACAGTCCTAAGGGGTTGATTTTGATACCGGTAAAAGCTTTCCGTTGTAGTACTTGCGGCCTTTCAAGGTAAAGTCCTTGATATAAACAGCCATTTCTAATGCGCTTAAAGGCGCCTGGTAGCCCGGAAAGGCTTCTTCCAGCATTTCGGTCTGAACGGCGCCAAGTGCCAGTACGTTAAACGATGGACCGTTTTCCTTGCATTCCTCTGCCAGTAATTCGGTCAGGGTAATTAAAGCTCCTTTACTGCTGCTATAGGCAGATAGACCTGGAAACTTTGCACTCCCCTGCACACCCCCCATGGAACTGATATTCACTACGTGGCCGTCAGCATTCATAAAAGGTAGCACAGCCTTGATCAGTGCAGCTACACCAAATACATTGACTTCATATACTGCCTCAAATTCTGCCTGGGTAGTTTCTATAAACGGTTTGTTTAAAAGTCGGCCTGCATTATTGACCAAATAGTCTACCTGTCCCCAGTTGTCTTTTACATATTGTACAACTGCTTCTATATCTGATTCTCGTGTGATATCAAATGCGAAATGCCCTATGAGGGGCTGATTCATTGCTGCAACCGGACCCGTGTTCCTGGACAGGGCCAGGACTTTATGTCCTTCCTCTGCGAATAGCCTGGCCAGTTCCAGCCCTATTCCCCTGCTTGTCCCCGTTATAATTACATTGGCCATTATTTCAATTTTACAATTTGATCAGTGGAATTAACCAACCCCTCTATTACCGGTATGATATAATTTACTACTTCCGCCATATGAGCATACGCCAATTTATCAGGTTCGTCACTGGCCTTATGATAGTACGGATAATTGTTGAAATCAAATGTACAAAACGTATGGGAGGGAATCTGGTATATTCTGTGGAAGGGATAGTTATCAGACCGCTGAAAGAGGTTATACTGCTTTTCAGTGGGAAGATAACCTATTAGATTCTCCCCGGCTAAAATATTGGCCTCCTCGGCCAGGTTAGATTTGTCGTACCCGGTTATATAGAGCAGATAATCCTTCTTATACATGGGGACACCCGTCATTTCAAAGTTTAGCATCAGGTAAAGGTTCACCCCTTCTTCTTTTAATTTTTGGGCCAGATGGCGGGATCCAAGTAATCCCTGTTCTTCAGCACTGAAAAAAGCGAAAATCAGACTGCGTTTGTTTTTTTTCTTACGGCCAAAGTAACGCGATAGTTCCAGTAAAGACGCTGTTCCTGAAGCATTATCATTGGCCCCGTTGGCAATAGCATCCCCGTTAACGCGATTGACAATTCCAATATGGTCATAATGTGCGCCGATCAGGATATATTCATCCCTTAGGATGGGATCAACCCCCGGGATAATCCCAACAATGTTATAGGCAACTTTTTTGGTGTTCTCCAAAGTATCCCTGAATCCGGGATAAAAGGGTTTTATCCTATTTTGTTCTAGAGTCTTCTCTATAAAGTTGGCAGCCAATTCAATTTCAGGACTTCCCGTTGCACGACCCTTCATTACATCTGATGCCAGATAGTTAACCAGCCCGCTCATTCTGAGGCTGTCTGTAAATTTTCTTCCAAATTTCGCTCCGGACTTAGCGTTCGCTGAAGATTCTAAAACCTCCTGTTGATTATAATCCGTCTGGTTATCTGCTTTGTGGCCACCACCCTGCTTTCGGAGGGAACTACAAGCTGCAAGTAGGACAACACAGATAAGTAAAACAATTCTTTTCATTGCTGATTTTCAATCTTAAACTAAAAAGCATCTTTTGAATCTACAAAAGATGCTTTGGTATTTTATCCTTTTCCGGGCATTAATCAGGCAAGCATGGTTACCGGGTTTTCCAGATACATCCTCAGGGTCTGCAGGAACTGAGCTCCGGTGGCACCATCTACTGTGCGATGATCACAAGCCAGGGATAGTTTCATAGTGTTCCCTACTACAATGTTGCCATTTCTAACAACTGGCTTTTCTACGATTGCGCCAACGGACAATATTGCAGAGTTCGGCTGGTTGATAATGGAGGTAAATTCCAAAATGCCAAACATCCCCAGGTTGGAAACCGTAAACGTACTGCCTTCCATTTCGGCAGGAGTGAGTTTCTTGACCCTTGCCCGACTTGCCAAATCCTTAACTGATGCTCCTATTTGGGTAAGAGACAACTGATCTGCAAAAGGCAATACCGGCACTACAAGGCCATCCTCCACGGCCACCGCAACTCCTATGTGTATATGATGATTGTATTTTGTGGTATCCTCCTGCCAGGTCGTATTTACCTGTGGATGCTTTTTGAGGGCCATGGCGCAGGCCTTGACCACCATATCATTAAAGGATACCTTGGTGTCAGGTATATCATTGATTTGAGCCCGGGAAGCTTTGGCATTATCCATATCCACCTCTATCATAAGATAATAATGAGGGGCAGTAAACTTAGATTCACTAAGCCTACGGGCTATTACCTTGCGCATTTGGGAATTCTTGACCTCTTCCGAACTTTCTTCGCCTGCAGGCAGGGCGATCGGAGCCATTGCCTGTACAGGTGCTGCCTCCTGAGCAGGTGTACTAACCGCTGCTGCTGCCGGGGGCTGATAACTTTCAATATCCCTTTTGATAATACGGCCATGTTCCCCCGAACCGGTTACCGTAGCCAGATCAATACCTTTTTCCTGGGCCATTTTTTTGGCCAGGGGTGAGATAAAGATACGCTGGCCATCTGCAGCAGGAGCCGGACTCGCTGCCTCGGAAACCGCAGCTGATGTAACTTCAGGCTTATCAGCAGTTTCACTTTTCGCAGGAGCAGGAGCTGCACTTGTGCCGCTGGCCAATACTGCATTTACATCTGTTCCTTCAGGGCCAATAATTGCAAGGACCTCATCAACCGGGGCAGATTCTCCTTCTCCGATACCAATGTGTAACAAGGTTCCTGAGTAAAAGGATTCAAATTCCATGGTGGCCTTATCGGTTTCGATTTCGGCGAGAATATCTCCTTCTTCGACAGTGTCCCCTACTTTCTTCAACCAGGTCGCAACCGTCCCCTCTTCCATGGTGTCACTTAGGCGGGGCATTTTCACAATTTCCACCCCCTCCGGAATTTCAGATACAGCAGCCGGAGCAGGCTCAGCAGAGGCAGTTTCAACCTTTGTAACTTCCGCAGGGGCTTCTTTTTTGTCCGATGCAGTTGCACCTCCATTCAACAAGGCAGAGATGTCTTCTCCTTCTTCTCCAATTATCGCCAAAAGCGAATCAACCGGAGCACCATCGCCTTCGGCTATCCCTATATGGAGGAGCACACCCTCATGGAAGGATTCAAATTCCATGGTGGCCTTATCAGTCTCAATTTCTGCCAAAATATCGCCTTCTTCAATTTTGTCTCCCACATTTTTGAGCCATTTTGCCACGGTGCCTTCTTCCATGGTGTCGCTCAATCTGGGCATATTGATTACTTGCGCCATCTGTCTATAATTTATGGGGTATAAATGGATAATCCTCCTGTTCATAGACTACATCATACATCTGCTCCACAGGGGGATATGCGGATTCTTCCGCAAACTGCTCACATTCCTTAACCTTCTCTTTTACCCGATTATCGATTTCCTTAATCTCTTCTGCTGTAGCGTATTTCTTTTCCAGGATAATAGCTTTTACCTGCGAAATGGGGTCAATTTTTTTGTATTCTTCCACCTCTTCCTTAGTTCGGTAATGCTGGGCATCCGACATGGAATGGCCCCGATAACGATAGGTTTTCATTTCGAGGAAAGTTGGCCCACCACCGCTTCTTGCACGTGCAATGGCCTTACTCATCTCCTCTGCAACCTTCTTGGGATCCATGCCATCAACAGGTGCACTGGGCATTTCATATCCCAGCCCCAGTTTCCATATCTCTTCGTGATGTGCAGTCCTCTTCACAGAGGTACCCATGCCATATCCATTATTTTCACAAACGAATACCACAGGGAGTTGCCAGAGCATGGCCAGGTTAAAGGTCTCGTGAAGACTCCCTTGCCTTACTGCCCCGTCACCCATATAACAAAGGGTAACCGAATCCCTTTTGAAATACTTGTCGGCAAAAGCCAGACCAGCACCGAGAGGTATTTGTCCGCCAACAATTCCGTGGCCACCGTAAAAACGGTGTTCTTTATTAAAAATATGCATAGAGCCCCCCATACCCCTGGAGGTACCCGTTACTTTTCCGTATAACTCGGCCATTACTTTTTTGGGATCTACCCCCATGCCTATAGGTTGAACATGGTTTCTGTAAGCGGTGATCATCCTGTCCTTTTCAAGATTCATCGCGTGCAGGGCCCCAGCCAAAACAGCCTCCTGGCCGTTATACAGGTGGAGGAAACCCCTCACTTTTTGCTGGATATAAACAGCTGCCAGTTTGTCCTCAAACTTTCTCCAGAACAACATGTCCTCATACCATCTCAGATAAATCTTTTTTGTGATTTTCTCCATTAACCGGATCTATTTATAGGTTAGCAATTTCCTGTGCGCCGCGGCTTATTGTCGCCGAAAACGAAAAACAAAAATACACATTATATCCAATGCGTAAAAGAAATGAAGAAAAAGCGGATAGCAAAGTAAAAGAGTCGCTGGGTCCCTCAAAAAACGAGGATACTTCAGGCTTTTATCCCAAAAAATCGCTGCCGAATGCCAGGGGGAGTAAATCGGCAATAGCCTTGCATTTAATGACTCTCCCATTACCCCCCATCAACAGCATCGTAATGGGTTTGTTTTGTTTGTTTTCATATTCAAAAATAGACTGCCTGCAATTGCCACAGGGCGCTGCCGGATTTCCCGAACTTGATTTCTCAAGTGCAGCGACAATGGCAATGCTTTGAATAGCTACTCCGGGAAAACGGGCCCCAGCCTGGAATACGGCTACTCTTTCTGCACAAAGCCCGGAAGGAAAGGAGGCATTTTCCTGGTTGCTACCAATGACCACTTCCTGATTTTCCAGTAAGACGGCAGCACCAACCTTAAACTTAGAGTAGGGTGCATAGGCATGTTCACGAGCCTCACTGGCTTTTTTGAGCAGGTCTTGCTCTTTTTGTGGCAGATCTTCCAGACGATCAAATTCCTCGGTTTCAAAAGTATAGCGTTTCTTATGCATTTTTGAAGATCAACGTGTGTGGTGTAAAAATAAGAAAACCTGCCGGGAAGCAGGTTTTAATATATATTTCGACTTATGTCATTAATCGTTAATGAATTCCTCACCCAAATTGAAGGTAAGCGAGAAACGCAGGGTATTTTCCAGAGGATTCCTCACCTGAGAGGTAGAGAACAAGTAAGAAAGGTCTACCTGAGCTGCCTTAAACTTGAATCCGGCCCCAATGGTAAAGAATTTTCGGGATCCTTTTTCTTCACTTTCGTTGAAAAGACCGGTCCGAACCATAAAAGCATCCTGGTACATATATTCTGCACCCAAAGCCCAGGTTACTTCTTTAAGCTCTTCACTAAAGCCATCCGGTGCATCCCCGAAGGAAGAGAAAATCCCTTCAAAAAAGGATTGCTCCTGGTATTCGGCATTATCATCAGCGTCTATATCACCATCACCGTCAAAATCTTTTGGTGTGGGTACCAGCAACTTGTTGAATTCCAAGGTAAGCCCCAGGGTATTGTCCTGGTCAAAAATGAAATCAAATCCTCCTCCGAACCTCAGGTTGGTAGGAATAAAATTCTCCTGACCACCCTGGTCATAGTTGATTTTACCTCCGAGGTTGGAAAGATTAAATCCTCCACGCCATCTACCGCTGAAACTACTGTAGGCAATTTCACGGGATCGGAAATAACCGGCCACATCCACTGCAAAAGAGCT
>JABDRK010000192.1 GCA_013041785.1 Eudoraea sp. | reverse complement strand
ATTCGAATCCCGAACCCGGCAAAATGAACTTCGCAAGCAGGAAATTGAATTCCTGAAACAAGAACGATTAAATTTGCTGGAGGCTGCATTTGCCAAAAGCCTGGCCTTGCGAAACCAGGCTCGTATTTCCTATAATGCGCAGACCAAAAATCTAAAACAAACCAGGGATGCGGAACAGCTCCTGCTAAAGAGTTATGAAACCGGCACCATTGATTTCAGAGATGTTCTTGATATCCAGGAAATACAATTGAAAATTCAAATGAATCAGATACAATCCGTGCAGCTGTATTACAAACAATCTGCCATTATTAATTATTTAAATAACACCTAAATATTGAACTATGAACACAAGAATTAAAAATTTCGCAGGAATTGCTCTAGTAATTTTAATATTGCTCGCCACAGCCTGCAAAGGGAAAACGCAAGAGTCCAATGAAGCTGGTACCGAACAAATCGAACAAACCGAAGAAACAGCGAAACTGGGAAAAGAATATACAGCAGCCTATGTATGCCCCATGCATTGCGAGGGTAGCGGAAGTGACGAAGAAGGGACCTGCCCCAAATGTGGTATGGCCTATGTTGCCAATGAAGAGCACACCAAAGACGGACACAAACATGAGTAAATCATAAGTATGAAACATGCTTATCAAATACAGGGCATGACCTGCAATGGGTGCCGCAGCCACGTGGAGCAATCGCTAAATGGGGTTGATGGGGTTACCCATGCTTCAGTTGATCTGGAAAAGGCTGAGGCCACAATTGAGATGGAAAAGCATATAGAAATTGAAAAATTTCAGGATGCCCTGGACGCTCATGGAGGCCGTTATAGTATCCATCATCCCGGAGAACACCAACATCCCGGAAAGGAACAGGAAATTCCCAAACCTAAAGGTATTGGTACGGGCACTTTTTATTGCCCGATGCATTGCGAGGGCGAAAAGACCTATGACCAACCCGGGGATTGTCCGGTTTGTGGGATGGATCTGGTGGAAGAACAAAATCTTTCAGTAGCTCCTGCAACACAATGGACCTGCCCCATGCATCCGGAAGTGATTCAGGACCAATCGGGTAGTTGCCCGATATGCGGGATGGACCTGTTGCCTGTTAAACCCGAAGTATCAGCTGAAGAAAAGACGTATCGAAGCTTGCTGAAAAAATTCTGGGTGGCCCTTGCCTTCACCCTGCCAATTTTCCTGATTGCCATGAGCGAAATGGTACCCAACAATCCGCTATACGACTGGATGGATCCTTTGTATTGGAATTGGGTACAATTTGTGCTTTCCTTGCCCGTGGTATTTTATGCTGCCTGGATGTTCTTTGAGCGGGCCTATCGCAGCATAAAGACCTGGAACCTCAATATGTTTACCCTCATCGGTATAGGTGCAGGTGTAGCCTGGTTATTCAGCCTGGTTGGACTTTTAATGCCCGAGCTGTTTCCAATAGCCTTTAAAACCCAATCCGGGGCGGTACACGTCTACTTTGAGGCAGCAACGGTGATATTGACGCTTGTTCTTTTGGGACAGCTCCTGGAGGCCCGGGCGCATGGGAAGACCAATGCCGCAATAAAGGAGTTGCTCAAACTAGCACCAAATACGGCCACTAAAATGACGGATGGCAGGGAAACGGAAGTGCGTATTGACCAAATAGTTTTGGGCGATATTTTAAAAGTAAAACCCGGGGAGAAAATTCCTGTGGATGGTACAATTACTGAAGGCAAAACAACTGTTGACGAGTCCATGATTACCGGAGAACCTATTCCCGTGAATAAAGCCACAGGGGATCAGGTGAGCAGCGGTACCATCAACGGCAACCAGGTATTCCTGATGATAGCGGAAAAGGTTGGCAGTGATACCCTGTTGTCGCAAATCATAAAGCTTGTGAACGAGGCGAGCCGTAGTAGGGCACCCATACAGAACCTGGCTGATTTAGTGTCTGCTTATTTTGTGCCTGCTGTGGTGGTGGTTTCCCTATTTACATTCGGGATCTGGGCCATTTGGGGCCCCGAACCGGCCTACGTCTACGCTTTAGTCAATGCAATTGCCGTACTGATCATAGCCTGTCCCTGTGCGCTTGGCCTGGCAACGCCAATGTCTGTTATGGTAGGAGTAGGGAAAGGTGCACAAAATGGGGTGCTTATCAAAAATGCCGAAGCCCTTGAACTCATGAATAAGGTAGACACCCTGATCGTTGACAAGACCGGTACCCTGACTGAGGGAAAACCGGCCGTAGAGTTGGTGGGCGTGTTTGCTAACCGGTCAGACAGTTCTGCGGAAGAAGTATTGCAGTATATCGTGTCTTTAAATGCCAACAGTGAGCACCCCTTGGCAGAAGCCACCGTATCCTACGGAAAAGAACAGCAGGTAAAGGTACTTCCTACGGAAGATTTCAATGCTGTTACCGGGAAAGGGGTTGAAGGAGTGGTAAAGGGAAAAAAACTGGCTCTGGGTAACCCGAGAATGATGACAGAGGCCCAGGCAGAAATTACACCGGAAATGGAAGCGGAAATCTCCTCCTATCAGCAAGACGGAAAGACCGTTTCCTTTCTGGCTGTGGATAAAATAGTAAAAGGCTATGTGGTTATAGGGGACAGGATTAAAAAAACCAGCGCACAAGCCATCAGGGAATTGCAGGATAAGGGTGTTGACGTAATCATGTTGACCGGCGATAACCCTAAAACGGCAGGCGCAGTGGCCAATGAACTAAACCTTAGTGATTTCAAAGCGGAAATGTTACCGGAGGATAAATTAAAGGAGGTGGTACGCTTACAAAGAGCAGGAAAAAAGGTGGCAATGGCCGGAGACGGGATCAACGATGCCCCCGCACTGGCAAAGGCCGATGTGGGTATTGCAATGGGTACCGGGACCGACGTGGCCATTGAAAGTGCTGGAATTACTTTGGTAAAAGGAGACCTCAATGGAATTGTAAAGGCCAGGAACCTTAGTAATTCGGTTATGAAGAACATCAGACAAAACCTGTTCTTTGCGCTCATTTACAATACGCTTGGGGTACCCATAGCGGCAGGGGTTTTATACCCGGTATTCGGGATATTGCTTTCACCCATGATTGCTGCCCTGGCGATGAGCTTTAGCTCAGTTTCAGTAATAACAAACGCATTGCGATTGCGATCCGTAAAAATTTAAGCACTATGGTAAAAAGGCAAACGGCTCAAAAAATCAGGAAAACACATCGTTACCTGGGCTTGTTTCTGGGAATTCAATTTCTCTTCTGGACGATCAGCGGGTTGTATTTCAGCTGGACAAATCTGGATGAGATCCACGGAGACCACTTTAAAGACCTGGATCGGCAACCCAAAGCCTTCGCTAATCTAATTTCCCCTGCTCAGGTGCAAGTTCCTCAGGGAATTAAGTCTATTGCTTTGCGCGATATTAATGGCGTACCGTATTACTGGATAAACGAGAAGGAGCTGTACAATGCTCTCAATGGA
>JABDRK010000182.1 GCA_013041785.1 Eudoraea sp. | reverse complement strand
ACCCCAAAAGCAAGGCCAGGAAAAAAAAGGAAAAATATTTCATGAGTCGGTTTAAATGTGAATAGGCATTAACGGGCATTACCATTTAGGAAAAACTGCCGCAAGACCTTATTCTATTGCTTTAAGTTCAATGGTATCCTTACAATTATCAACTACGAGTACTGCTTCGGCTTCATTTAACAGGCCGCGGATCCGATAGGTTTTACAGGGTTCACTTTTGGTATCACTGTTTCTGAAATCAATGTCACCATCGGTAAGGAAATTGGCTATACCCAGAGAATCTATAGCGCCATTATCCAATAATTCCTGGAATTCTGCGCTGTAATTCTGCGGCTTGGCCCGCAATTCTTTCAATACCCTGCAGTTGGGAAAATAACAGAATGAGGTGCCGGTTTCCTCAGATTTATTTTTTAAGAATATTACCAGAAAAATAAGCCCGATAGAAAGTCCGATAAGATAGAATCCCAATCGTTTTAAAAAGGACATCGATCAGAAAATAAGAAAGTTGATATCATTGTATTTCAGGTCGAACCAATCACCTACCGCCTTATTCGTGAGGATGCCGTGGTACATATAGAGCCCGTTGCGCAGGCCTTTGTCGAACCGCAGCGAATTTTCCAGTCCGCCATCCTCTCCGATTTTTAAGAGATAAGGCGTGAAGATATTGCTGATGGAAACGGAAGCCGTTCTTGGGTAACGCGCAGGAATATTAGGCACCCCGTAATGGATGACCCCATATTTCTCACGGGTGGGTTTATTGTGCGTGGTGAGCTCACTGGTCTCAAAGCAACCGCCCATGTCAATGCTCACATCAATAATTACTGAGCCTTTTTTCATATGCTCTACCATGGTCTTGTTAACGATAACCGGAGCCCGGTCACGACCTCGCATAGCCCCGATAGCCACATCGCACCGCTTCAGGCTTTTCAGCAAATTTTTAGGCTGCAGTGTGGAGGTATATATGGTTTGGTTGAGGCTGGTCTGTATATTTCGCAATTTGGTCAGGGAATTATCAAATACCTTGACGTTGGCCCCTAACCCCAGGGCAGAGCGTGCGGCAAATTCCCCTACGGTTCCAGCGCCGAGTATTACCACTTCAACAGGAGGCACCCCGCTTATGTTACCAAACATGAGCCCGTTGCCTTCATTGGTAGCCGCCATGATTTCCGAAGCAATAAGCACCGAGGATATCCCTGCAATTTCACTCAGGGACCTTACTGCCGGGTATTTTCCTTCTTCATCCCGGATATATTCAAAAGCAACAGCGGTAATGCGTTTTTTGGCCAGTTCTTCAAAATATTCCCTGGAGCGTGTTTTGATCTGCAGGGCAGAAATTATAGTAGCCTGCGGATTCATCATGGCTATTTCGGCCAGGGTAGGGGGTTCCACCTTCAAAAGGATGGGACAGGAGAAAACCTTTTTGGTGTCCCGGGTTATTGTGGCGCCGGCATTGGTATATTCCACATCTGTATAGCTGGCGCTTTCACCGGCTCCCGCTTCCATGAGCACTTTATGGCCATTGGCAGTGAGGGCATTTACAGCATCAGGGGTAAGGCATATGCGCTTTTCCTGATATTGCATTTCGTTGGGGATCCCAATAAACAGTTCCCCCTTTTGTTTTAAAATCTCCAGGGTTTCTTCCTGGGGAATGAGTTCTTGCTTACTAAACGGCGATGATGGTTGGTCCATAGGTGTTGTGCACTAGAGCGAATCCTATCAAAAATACATTTTTTATGTGTAAAAGTAAGGGTGGGGTAAAATAGCGGGGCAAAAAAAATCCCGCATCTAGCGGGATATATAATTTTTTTATAAAATACTACAAAATCATATCCAGGAAACTCTGCATGCTGTGCTTAAGGTTATTAAACATCTTATGAAGCATGTTGTTAGGCAATTCATTAGAAAGATCTTTTTCTGCTTCTTCCTGTACTTCAGCCTCTTGCTTTTCCTTTACAAAGTGGTTCGATTGTTTTTCCTTCTCCCTATAGTATTGCAGTTCTGCATCCATGGCTTCCAGGTCGATACCGTGGACATACTTGTCATAAAGCTTTACCCGTATGAAGTAAACAAAAGGAATCACTACCATACAGAAAGGAAGAAGCCATAAAACATTTTCTGAGTCAACAAAGAAATCCTCTGATATCACAACTTCAAATATCTGAAAGGCATACATCAGAATTGGAATTAAGATGATATGG
>JABDRK010000163.1 GCA_013041785.1 Eudoraea sp. | reverse complement strand
GAAGAAACCATCACCAGGTTATCCCGTGTGGGCTATGACAATACCATTGGTTATCTGGAAGGCGGATTTGCAAGCTGGAAAAAAGCCGGGAAAGAATGTGAAACCATCGGACGAATTGATTTTGGGGAATTCGAAGAGGCCTATTCAACGGAAAAACCCTTGTTATTTGATGTGCGGAAAAAAAGTGAATTTGACTCGGAACATGTTGTTGATGCGATAAATGTACCCTTGAATGATATCAATGCACAGCTGTCGGTATTTCCTAAAGATAAACCCTTTGTTTTGTATTGTGCCGGAGGTTATCGCAGTATGGTGGCCGGATCCATACTCAGGCAAAGGGGTTGGGATAATTTTGTGGATGTGGTCGAAGGGTTTGATAAGATTAAAATAACGGGCGTGGCTAAAACGGACTATATCTGTCCTACAACCATGCTCTAAGGATTATAAAATTTGTTTTGGTTGGTTGTTAGGGGAACGGCCACGTTCTGCTGGGTCGTTTCCCTTCTTTTAAACCGACTTTAATTCGAATAAAAAATTGAGCTATGTCATTTCTAAGTACTATATTTAAGTCGAAGTCTGTCGATTCAGATAAGATTGAAATCCTGGATACCAAAGCGTACAAAAATGCAGTAATTGGGAAGGATGTACAGTTGGTGGATGTGCGTACGCAAAGGGAATTCCGTTCAGGGCATATAGGCAAAGCAAGGAATATCGATTTTTTTAAAGGCGGGGAGTTTTTTAAAGCCTTTGAGGATTTTGACAAGCAAAAACCGCTTTACCTGTATTGTCGCTCGGGGAACAGGAGCCAAAAAGCAGCGCGGAAACTTGTATCTTTGGGATTCGAGAAGATTTATGACCTCAAAGGGGGCATATTGCGGTGGGAATAAACCAGAAATATCTTTAAACCAATCAATATTATGAGAGCTTTACTATTCTTAATCCCCTTGGCTTTTGTTGTTAGTTGTAAACAATCCAAAAAGTCAGGAGAAGTGGAAGAAACCCCTGTACAAACGGAGGCCCAGGCTGAGGCCCTCGTCCAAAAAGGGGAAAAAACGTTGTCTACCTATTGCTATCAATGCCACAATCCGGAAGTTACCATGGATAATATGTTGGCACCTCCGATGATTGCCGTAAAAAACCATTACATCACCGAAGATACCTCTAAGGAGGAATTTATGGCCGATTTAAGAATTTGGATGGCCGGGCCTTCTGAAGAAAAAAGCAAAATGCCCGGAGCATTGGAGAAATTTGGTTTGATGAATCACCAGATTTACCCCGACAGCATAATTACTGTAATTGGAGAATACCTTTATAATAATGAAGTTGCGGAGCCTGAATGGTACCAAGAACACCATGAAGAAATGCATGGAAAAGGAAAAGGTAAAGGTATGGGAGCTGGCCAGGGAAAAGGCCAGAAAAAAGGGGGTCAATAGCAGAAAAGTCCTTTCAGGATAATCGGGAGGCAGCCAGGCAATTAGCCATGGCTACTCAGGCCCAGCTTGGTAAAAATTTGATAGCAGCTTTACAGAGGGGAGGCACAGAAGAGGCCATCCCCTTTTGTAATTTAAAGGCCCTTCCCCTGACAGATAGTATAGCCGTGGCCTCAAAATCAAAGATCCAAAGGGTAACCGACAGACCACGAAATCCGCTGAATTCCGCCAATGAAGCGGAAATACGGATCATTTCAAATTACCAAAAGTTATTAGCGGAAGACAAGCAGTTGGAACCTGTGGTAATCGAGAAAGAAGAGGCGAACATCCATTATTTTCCAATTCTGACAAATGCCATGTGCCTGCAATGCCACGGTAAACCTGAAAGCGATATGCAGTCCGTTACCTTAAAACAACTAAAAGCATATTACCCACAGGACAAGGCATTGGGATATGGCCCTAATGAAGTGAGGGGCCTGTGGAAAGTAACTCCGGGTTCGCAAAATCCCTGAAACCAACTCAAACTAAAATTGAATTAAAAACAAAAACATATGAAACTTCTCGGCCTGATCGGAGGCACCTCCTGGCACTCCACCGTGGTTTATTATCGAATGATCAACGAGGAGGTAGGCAAGCATATTGGAAGCCATGCCAATCCCCCCTTGCTGCTCTATAGTCTGAATGTGGAACTGATGCGTGCTCAGGATTGGGAACGGATCAATGCAGCCTATTTGGAAATAGCACTAAAACTGCAAAATGCAGGAGCTAAGGGAATTCTTATTTGTGCCAATACGCCCCATATTGTTTACGATTATGTACAGCCAAAGCTCGATATTCCCATCCTTCATATCGCAGATGCCATTGGCCAACAGGCGCTTTCCCTGGGTTTAAAGACACTGGGGCTCCTGGGAACCAAACCCACAATGACCAGGGGATTTCTATCAGAACATTTGGCTGAACATTTTGGGATAGCTACCCTGATCCCCGGTGAACGGGATATACCTAAGGTCCATCACTACATTGCTGCGGAACTCACGCAGGGGCAGTTTACAGCCGAAGCACGGGATTTTTATAAAGAACAGATGGAAATTCTCAAATCCAAAGGCGCCGAGGGCATAATTCTGGGGTGTACAGAATTACCGCTTCTTCTGGATCAGGATGATTTTGACCTGCCATTGCTGGCCACGACGCAATTGCACGTGGCCATGGCAGTAGAGTTTATTCTTGCAAACGAAAAGGAATAGCGATCAACTACTCTTTCTTCTTACCAAACCCATATAGGTTCTGGTGCACAAAATCCTGAGGGAATTTTTCATCACCGGGAAAGCCTATTTCAATAGTACCACTGTCTTCGGGGACGTAGTTGGTTTTGAAAATGTAATCCCATAGGCTCAGGCTGATCCCGAAATTAACCCCATAGGAGCCTTCTGGCAGCGCATGGGCATGGTGATATAGGTGCATTACAGGATTATTGAATACGTATTTCAGCGGGCCATAGGTGAGCTTAATATTTGCGTGGTTAAGGTGACCAATGGAAATAGCGATGAAGTGCACGATAAATGCCTGTTCCGGTTCAAAACCTCCCAACACCATAACACCCAAGGTTTTCAGGGGTTTGTACAGGATGTTTTCCATCCAATGGTAGCGCAGGTGCGCTGCAAATCCCATCTCTTTCACCGAGTGGTGCACTTTGTGGAAATTCCATAAAACCGGGTACTTGTGAAGCAATATATGGGTAAACCACTGCACAAAGTCCAGTATGATAAAGAAGATCAACAACTGCAGCCACATGGGGTAGCTGGCTATACTTAACAGGGTAAAGCTGCCGGATGCAATTCCCAGGTCGTTAAATGCCAGGCCCAGCACTTTGTAAAATCCGCTTATCGCAATGGCAAACAGGAAGAAATTAAAGTACATATAAAAAGCATCCAGCCAGAAATCTCTCCGGAAAATTGATTGATTCTTTCTCCATGGGAAGCCAATTTCGAGTAACCATACAATCAAGGAAATAACCGTAAGGCCCCAGAAATAGTTTGTGTACCAGGGAACATCAAATAAAATGGATTTCCACGTCCATTCCACACTACCCATAAAGGCATCTGCAAAAGCATTTAAATATTTTTCCATAATTCAATTTTTAACTAGCATATTAGTATTATCAATATAAGGGAGCGAATTGTGGCTCCATTCTGTCCAGGATCCATCATAATTCCATACGTTTTTATATCCCAACAACTCGGTTAGTACAAAATAGGTATGGGAAGATCGAACCCCGGAATGGCAATACACAATTAATTTATCGCTTTGCTCCGCTCCAAGAAAAGCAAAGA
>JABDRK010000150.1 GCA_013041785.1 Eudoraea sp. | reverse complement strand
GCAGGGAGGACTCCTGCGCTGCAGTACCATGCCCCTTGTTAGAGAATAAGCCTGCCCAGGCAAACTGCCTTTACTCCTCGCTCATCCAAAGCATTTTTTCCCTTCTCATGAAATGAAAACCAGCTACTTTCCGGTGATTTATCCTTGTTTTAGGATGCCAAAAATAAAGGGTAGATATCGAGCATTTCGCAACAGGAAATGAAGGGGAAATCCGTACATTTATGTGCAATTTTTATGGATTAGATGAAGCAGATTACAAATTCTATTTTAATGATCCGGCCCGTTAATTTTCGCATGAATGAGCAAACGGCTGTGAACAATTATTTCATGGAGGAATTGGCCCTCAAAAGTACAGAAATCAACAGCAGGGCTCAACAGGAGTTCGATCGTTTTGTGGAAGTGCTCAGGGCCCATGGCGTTTCCGTAATTGTAGTAGATGACAGAATGGAAACCGATACCCCGGACGCGGTTTTCCCCAACAACTGGATCTCATTTCACGAAAACGGTACCGTTGTGATCTATCCGATGTTCGCAGAAAACAGGAGGCGGGAACGACGGCTTGACCTGCTGGATTTGCTTGAAGAAAAGGGATTTAGAATTGACAATGTTTTGGATTATACTTCTGCAGAAGCAGAAGGCCTCTTTCTTGAAGGTACCGGAAGTATTCTAAAGGACCGGGTTAACCAAAAAGCCTATTGCGCTCTTTCTGAACGGGCTCACGAGGAGCTGCTAATTGAATTTTGTGAGGATTTTGAATGTACACCGGTCATATTTACAGCATATCAAAGTGTAGACGGTAAACGATTACCCATTTACCATACGAATGTGATGATGTGCATGGGGGAAAATTTTGCTGTTATCTGCCTGGATAGTATCGATGATAAGACCGAGAAAAAAAACGTTATACAACATCTCAAGCAGGATGGAAAGGAAATTGTGACAATCTCTGAGGCGCAAATGCACAAGTTCGCAGGAAACATGTTGCAGGTGCTGGGAAGGGATAACGAACGCCTCCTGGTAATGAGCACATCGGCTTATTCCAGCCTAAGACCAGAGCAAATCAATATTCTGGAAAAATACAGCACCCTGGTCCACAGCCCACTGGATACCATAGAATCTTGCGGGGGTGGAAGTGCCCGTTGTATGATGGCAGAAATCTTCCTGCCGAGGGCCTGATATTTAAACTTTTGATTATGGAAATAAAAGGGATCCCGCTATGAAAGACCCTATTGCGAAGCAGCGCTGAAGCTGCGTATGGCTTCATTGGGTTCCATGATATTATACCCTTTCCAGAAATCAGGGTCGTATTGAGAAAGATAGGTGGCCCTAACCGACTCGTTCTCTTCCGTATTTTTAAATTCTACTGCACTTATTAAATCTGAATCGAAAACTACGACTTCGTATTTCTCCCTGTTGAAATTGGAGATGTCCAATTCCATAGATAACTCATTTTGCTTGCGCCTGCCTTTGACGTACTTGTTTTTTTCGATTACACGCAAAGGCCTTCTAACACCCATTTTATTGCCAATTATCTTATCGATAAAGCGAAGTTCATATTTCCCGTTTGCCCCTTTGGCAAAGAGAGTTGTGCCCTTATATACCCGCTCTTCAAAACTTAGCCCCAACAGGCGAATACGTCTGAGGGATTTCACATTTTCATAATCGAGTCGCATCACCGCATAATCATCGAGGTTCACATACAGGGTCCCTCGGAAATCCGCAGCCCGTTTTGGTTCAAAGCTGATTACATATACGCCGGATTCTCCTATACTGGAATACCCTTTCAAAGAAAACCTGTAGCGGTTAGACTTTTCCAGGAAATTCAATTTGGTCTCGTCATTATAAAACAACTGGGCGTATAGGTCGTGCAGCGCACTTTTACGATTCGATAGAAAATAGTTGTTCTCAGGTTCTTCCAACTCTTGTTTTACGGTTTTTGCCTCTTCTTCCGAATCAAATACAGAGTCCAGTTGCATTTTGGTTCCAAAAATTCCGGATTTTATTTTCAGGTATGAATTGGGCTTTACGTTTTCTTTAAAAATCCGTTCCAGTTTTTCAGACAGGGCATCCATGGACCCCTCATTATTTTTGTCGTACAGCTCTGCGGCCTTTTCAATCCGGAGCCGGTGTTCCGAATCGGTTTTATAAAAGTCACAAAGGCTTTCGGTATAATAGGCAGCAGTTTTAGGCAAAATGGACACTACACTATCCAGGAATTCTTTGTTCAGTTCTTCGATGGATGATTTTTTGAAGTCAATATTAAATTTGTCCAGATCATTGAAACTGCTTTGCCTGAAAAACAACCGTAGCTTTACAGGGTCCCGGTTATAATTTGTGGCCAGGTTCTGCTTCACCAGGTCAATGATTTCGTCAACATCCAATTCCTGGTTAAACAGGAAGACTTCCTGCAACTCGATGGGTTTTGGACTTATGGCAATTGCAGTATCCAGTTTGCGCTTAAACGGGACGGCCAGTTTTTCATAGCCCATGCATGAAATATAAAGGGAATCCTGCTGCTCTTCCAGGGCATCCAGATTCAGGGAAAACAAACCTTCTTCATTGGTTATAACCCCTGCATTGCTACCATACCGGATCGTGGCATAGGGGATTCCCTGTCCGGATTTAGCATCGACGAGACGGGAAGAAAATGACTGGCCACAGAGGTTTACTGTGGTTAGCCAGACTAACATAAAAGTAAGAGTTGTTTTTAAATGCATTGGATGGTAAGCGTGCTATTTAAAAACATAGACGAGTGGACCCTGTAAAATGTAACTTCCAGCATCATTTTTTTATGCCTTAGCGATACGCTTTATCATGCCCCCAAAAATAAAATAGTGAAAAGGGAGTACAAAATACCAATAAATACGGCCCTTCAGGCTCCTGGGACGGAATGTAGCTACCTGATGTAAATACTGCTCTTCATCAATCCTGAACTCAAGCCAGGCTTCCCCGGGGAGCCGCATTTCTGCAAAAAGCAGCAGCCGCTTTTTTTCCCGGTCGGCCAGCAGTACACGCCAGAAATCCAGGGAATCACCGGGGTAGATCCGGTCCGGGTGTGTCCTTCCTCTTCTTAAACCCACACCCCCGGTGAGTTTGTCTACAAACCCCCTCAGTCGCCATAGCCAATTAGCATAGTACCATCCGGTTTCACCCCCGATTCTCCAGATATTGTCCAATACCCGCGTTTCGTCGTCTATCTTGATCTTTTTTTCATCGCGCAGTACCCCAAACTTGGGCACCTGAATGAATTTTTCAAAACTTTGGTTGAATCGGCCACTAATCATACTGTCTTTCCAGCTACTGATTACCAGGTTTTGTTCTATCCTTTTAAACGCCATTTGGATGGCTTCCTCATACGGATGTGTCTGTATGCCCAGCATTTGTTCCAATCGGTTATCCTTGGCAACCACTTCGATCTTCATGCTGTCTACGAGGTTTAGCGCGAGTTTGTAGGAGGTGGAAGTGACAAAATACAGCCAGTAAGAAGATAATTTAGGGGTCATGATCGGTACGGTGAGGATCCAGTTTTTAAAACCCCGTATCCGGGCATATCCTTTTAGCATTTCCTTATAGGTAAGCACGTCCGGGCCTGCTATATCAAAGGACTGATTGTAGGTGTCCCTTCGTCCTATTACTCCGGTAAGGAATCGCATTACATCGCGTATCGCAATGGGCTGGGTTTTGGTAAGGACCCATTTCGGAGTGATCATAATCGGAAGTTTCTCGCAGAGGTCGCGTATAATTTCAAAGGATGAGCTTCCTGAACCGACAATAATACCAGCGCGTAGGACGGTTAGGTTGAAATCACCCTCGCCTAATATTTCTTCCACATTTTTTCGGGACCACAAATGCTTGGAAAGGTTTTGATCATTTACAATACCACTCAGGTAGATGACCTGCTCTGCCAGGGTATCCCTGAGATAGGCATTGAAATTTCGAGCGGTAATGGCCTCCAGCTCATCAAAATCACTGGTTGAGGTACTCATGGAATGGATGAGGAAATAGGCCACCTGAATATCTCTGGGCAGGAGATTAGGAACCACATCCTGCAGGAAGTCTATTTCTATGATTTCAATTTTGGAGCGGATTTCCTCATCGATGGATAATCGTTGGGCATTGCGCACCGTACAGACTACCTCATGGCCCATTTTTAGCAACAAGGGCAATAGTCGCATTCCAATATAACCGTTAGCACCTGTAATGAGTATCTTCATCGCTTAGAGGTCGTCAAGAGTAGTTGGGGCATTGTCTGCCTTGTAATCCAGTATTTTTTTTAAGAACTGTTGAATGGCCTTGCGGTCACTTTTCACTTTGATAAAATAGTGGTCTTTATAAAAGGAATAGACCTGGGCCTCCCCTTTGTACAGGCTTAGTTTGTAATAGGGGATGATAAGGCCGTAAGTTTCCAGTAAAGAGCGAAAACGCACAATGATCCCTTTTGGCCTGAGTTCGATATTACAGGTATTCAGGTTGTTGTCTAGCTTAAGGAGGTTGCCTATTTCGACGCTGGTATCTGTAATGAATAGCTTGGGAGAACCTATACCCCCCAGTTTCCATCGTTCTTTGAGCGTAAAAGGTTTTCCCACTGCATCCTCAATCTTCTGTTTTATTTCCTTGTTATTGTAGGATACGTTAAGTAGCATAAAAGTGCATTTTGGACCTAATTACCCCTGTTGGGCTGACATAGGGGTCCAGCACCGAAAAGTCAAGAGGTTTCATTAGCAATTTTGGATAAAGTTAGGGAATTGCGGGCTACGGATTTCCTAAAAAAGTGTTATCCCTCTGAAAGCCTAAATTTTGTTTAGTTTTGCATCCTCAATCAAGCTGAATTATGGAATTAAATGAGCTGCTGATTACCCGGATCAAGGAAGCAGTCTTAGCGCTAAAAGGTATTGAAATACCTGCGGTAGAATTACAGCCAACCCGAAAGGATTTTACGGGGGACATTACCCTCGTTGTGTTTCCCATGCTCCGCTATCTGAAAGGGAATCCGGAAATAATCGGGAAGGAGATAGGGGCCTTCCTGAAGGAGAACGTGGATGAGGTAACCGATTTTAACGTCATAAAGGGCTTTCTTAATTTGGTTATTAGTAACCAGTATTATCTCAACTGCTTCAATTCGATCAAGCAGCTTCCCCAATTTGGTTATCAGAGTACAGGAACTCAGGGTTCCGTCATGGTTGAATATTCTTCACCCAATACGAATAAACCCCTTCATCTGGGCCATTTACGGAATATACTGCTGGGGTTTTCGGTGGCTGAGATTCTCAAAGCTTCGGGCAAAAAGGTTTATAAAACCCAAATTATCAATGACCGGGGGATCCATATTTGCAAGAGCATGCTGGCCTGGAAGAAGTTTGGAAACGGGGAAACCCCCGAAAGTACGGGAATTAAGGGGGATAAATTTGTTGGGAATTATTATGTGGCCTTTGATAAGGTGTACAAGGAAGAGATTGCTGAGCTTGTTGCAGGGGGAATGGACAAAGCAACAGCAGAAAAGCAGGCACCCATACTGATAGAAGCCCAGGAAATGTTGCGCAAATGGGAGTCCGGGGATGCCGAAACCGTAGCATTGTGGAAAACCATGAACGGCTGGGTTTATGAAGGATTCGACCGAACCTACCAAACTATGGGTGTGGATTTTGACGAGTTGTATTACGAAAGTGATACCTATTTGCTGGGCAAAGATGTGGTGCAGGAGGGAATCGATCGGGGGGTATTTTACCAGAAGCCCGATGGTAGTGTGTGGATAGACCTCACTGAGGACGGACTGGATGAAAAGATCGTGCTACGGGCAGACGGAACGGCAGTATACATGACCCAGGATATCGGAACAGCCATCATGCGGACTCAAAAACATCCGGATATTGACGGGATGGTATATACTGTTGGCAATGAGCAGGATTACCACTTTAAGGTTTTATTTCTGATCCTTAAGAAACTGGGATATTCCTGGGCAGACCAGCTTTACCACCTCAGTTATGGGATGGTTGATCTCCCCAGCGGCAAAATGAAAAGCAGGGAAGGGACTGTGGTGGATGCCGACGATCTTATGGAAGAGATGGCCAGGACTGCTGAAAAAATTTCTCAGGAACTTGGAAAACTTGAGGGGTATGGTGAAGAGGAAAAGGAAGCCCTGTATCGGATCATAGGCCTGGGGGCATTAAAATATTTCATTCTCAAAGTAGATCCCAAAAAACGCATCTTGTTCAATCCGGAGGAATCCGTCGATTTTCAGGGAAATACAGGGCCTTTTGTGCAGTATACCTATGCCAGAATCCAGTCCATCCTCCGAAAATCTGATGCAAAAGAAGCAGGTTTTAAACAAGCGGTCAGTGAAAATTTGGAGCTTCATCCCAAGGAAAAGGAACTTCTGAAACTGTTATTGCTGTTCCCGGAAACCATTAAAATAGCTGCAGATCAGTATAGTCCGGCTTTGATTGCAAACTATACTTACGACCTGGTTAAGGAATTTAATTCTTTTTATCAGCAGGTCTCTATCTTGGGAGAAGGGGATACCGATAAACGTATTTTTCGGATTCAACTTACCCGTAAGCTGGGGGAAGTTATCGCCTCTGCATTCCTGCTGCTGGGGATACAGGTGCCCGAGCGTATGTAAAAAAGAAAGACCGCCAAACGGCGGTCTTTCTTTATTTAATTACTGACCTTAGATATTAGGCCTCTTTGGTAGAAGCTACAACTGCCAGGTTGTAAACAACTAATCCAAATCCAATTTTGTTGATGGCGTCACCAATGTTGTATACTACATCCATGGAAAGGCCTCCAAACAGTCCTTCATACCATCCTGGAGTACCGGCCATATATCCGATAGGGTAGATTGCCCATCCTACAAGTACAAACCAGCAAAGTGTTTTGTGCGCTTTTAAAACGGCTCCACCAGCTTCTGTAGCCAGTTTCTTGGCTTCTCCGAACCAGATAATGTAAACAATCCAGAAGTATGCAAGTCCGGAAATCAGACCCCAGATCTCGGCAGCGTCTCGGTAAACCGCTTCTCCGAGGTATCCTGTAACCAACATAATTACAGAAGCTAATATCAGCTTCCACATCAGGGATTTCTTCGCTCCTGCTACTTTCAGGATGAGGAAGAATTCAACACACATTAATGGTACGGTAAGTACCCAGTCTACATAACGAAAGAAAGTCGGGGACTCCATATTAGCCGCCCAGTAATCTCTCATGTACCAGTAGTGTACCGCAGCAATAAACGTAATCAATCCGGAAACCAGGATTGAAGTTCTCCACTTCCTGTCATAACTGTTCATAGACAAGAAGAAAAAGGCAGAAGCTGCCATCATGGCCATACACCCAACGAAAAAGGTGAAACCAACATAATCATTAGTCGCTATCTTCGCTACTAATGGAATTGATGCTAAAAAATTTTCCATAAAACTAGAATTAGTTAATTTTGTTGAAGCAAATCTAATAAAAATTAAACATAATTTGATAAAATTTCTATAAATATTTTATAAAAAGTGAAACTTTTACCCCCTAAAAATAAGAATATCAGTGCTTTCATGATTGTAAGCACCTTTTTCACCTTATGGCTCGCCGTTTTTATGGATAATGAGGTAGAAGCAATTTTGTCTTACTTTTTTGTGTTTTCCTTTGGCATTATGCACGGAGCAAACGACTTAAAGTTAATTCAACAAACCACCGGGCTGGGAACGCGTACCTTTTATTTTCGGGCGTTGTTCAGTTATTTGCTAGTCATCGGGATTATTGCCCTATTCTTTTCCCTGGTGCCCGTTTTAGCCCTGGCTTTTTTTATACTGGCCAGTGCATATCATTTTGGAGAACAACACTGGGTATCCCGTATTTCCTTAAAAAATGCTTTTTCAGGTATATTTTATACGGCCTTTGGTTTGATCATCTTCTTCCTCCTGTTCTATTTTCATGCCGTTGAAGTGTCTCAAATAATCTTTGATGTTACGGAATTTGCGATCCCTGAAGCATTTTACCTGTATGGTTTACTGGCTTCAGGATTTATATTTCTCGCAATGCTCGGATGGATTGTTATCAAGGGGCATGTGGTGACCCATGTATTTGAGGAACTTTTTTATCTGTTAGTATTTTATATTCTGTTCCAATCGGCTTCCCTGCTTTGGGGATTCAGTATCTATTTCGTGATTTGGCATAGTATTCCTTCTCTACTTGATCAATTGCAGTTTCTAAGCGGAGAGATCAGCAAACAGGCCATCTGGGCTTATTGCAAGTCTTCGTTTCTCTATTGGATAGCTTCCTTAATAGGCTTGGGGGGCCTCTTTTATTTGCTGCAAGGCCAGGACAAACTATTCATCTCCATCCTCATCTATTTCCTGGCAGCCATTACCTTCCCTCATGTGTTGGTAATGAATAAACTAAACAAGGGCTAAAAAGCAACCCGGAAACTGATATTTGGGGTGAGCCCCAGGGAGATACTTTCCACGGTTTCAATCTCGTTTTGACGATTTAAGCGGTAATAGGTATTTAACACATTGCGCCTGTTGAAGATATTAAGTACCGACGCTCCGGCAGTAGCCCGAACTGTAGGGCTGAGGTCGAATTCATACAGCGCGGATACGTCTGCCCTGAGATAATCAGGCAATCTGCTGCTGTTTGGGGACTGATAATCTATGGTAAACGGAAATACACTGGTATTGATTCCTGCAGGACCTTCAAGGGGTTGGGTATAGGGTTTTCCCGTACGATAATTAAGGCCCAGACCGAGCTTGAGCCCCCTATACATATAAGTGCTCGCAAAAGTCAGGGTATGCCGGATATCCAGATTGTTGGGAAAGGAACTGGGATCAACCGTAGGAAAGGTATACTGATTGTCGTT
>JABDRK010000125.1 GCA_013041785.1 Eudoraea sp. | reverse complement strand
GTCAATGGGAAAGCCGTTCTTGCAGGGCCCCTCCAAAAAGCAGAATTAACAGAACAGACCTTATCTTCAAGATTGGGGATAGCTGTAGAAAATATTGATATCCAATTGACCCGGCTTGGGGGTGGGTTTGGACGCCGTTCCTATGCCCATTGGGCGGTGGAGGCTGCACTTATTTCACAAAAAATGAATGCGCCCATAAAACTTATGTATAGTCGTGAGGACGACATGACCGGGGGTATTTACCGTCCTATCTATCAGGTAACCTATCGGGCTGCCCTGGATAAGGCAAATAAATTGACAGGACTCCATATAAATGCCGGAGGGATTCCTGAAAGTCCGCTGTATGCCAATAGGTTTCCGGCAGGAGCCGTTGATAATTACCTGGCAGAAAGCTGGACGATTAATACCAACATAACCATCGGTTCATTCCGGGCTCCCCGTTCTAATTTTATCGCTTGTGCTGAACAATCTTTTTTGGATGAAATAGCAGAAGAAATGGGCCAGGATCCCATTGCCTTCCGCCTGGAATTACTGGAGCGGGCAAAAAATGACCCTGTGGGAGAAAATAACGATTATGATCCGGCCCGCTATGCCGGGGTTTTGGAGCTGGTGCGCGAAAAATCGGGCTGGGGCAAAGATGACTCCAATTTCAATCGGGGGGTATCCGCCTATTATTGTCATAATTCCTATGCTGCTCATGTACTTGATTTGGGCGTTGAAAATGGTACACCCAGGGTTCAAAAAGTCACTTCTGCGGTAGATTGTGGTATAGTTATCAATCCGGATGCCGCAACAAACTTAGCCGAAGGCGGTATTGTAGATGGGATTGGCAATGCCCTCTATGGAGAGCTGACCTTTAAAGATGGAGTACCGGAGAAAAGTAATTTTGACAGCTATCGAATGATAAGAATGGCCGAAGCCCCCAAAGAAATCGAGGTTCATTTTGTGGAAAATAATATCGACCCCACGGGGCTTGGCGAACCGACCTTCCCGCCCATTTTTGCAGCAGTGGCTAATGCGCTTTACAAGGCAACAGGGAGAAGGGTTTACCATCAACCCTTTATTTCAGACAGACCACCTCTTGTTGGATGAATTGAAAATCAATAGCTAGAGGTGAACACTGAAGTACCTAGTTAGTATATAAGAACATAGTTAAAACCAAAATCGGGAGACGTGCTTTTATCAGGAAGGCCAGTAATGCCAGTGGTGGCCTTGTTTTGGGTTTTAGCTGACTGAATTCCTGTAAACCTGAAGATGCCGGAAAAATCGCTGGCCGAACTCAAGCTGTTGAAAAAGTATTAGAATAAAATTTCTTTTCAAGTTCATCAAGCTAATATTTTCAGCATTCTTGATGTAATTCAATAACCTTGAATATTTTTTGTTGGCTTTCCTGCATACCTCTTATTAAAGTGTTTTGTTACAACTGACTGTATAATTCATCTATTTTTTATACCGTTATTTCAATTGCATTGCCTTCCGGGTCTGAGATAACACTTTCGTAATATCCATCACCTGTCGTCCTCGGTTCTCCTATTATTTTATACCCGCTTTGACGGATTCTTTCCGTTAATAAATCAACATTTTCTTTCGATCCAACCGATATGGCGAAGTGGGTCAATCCTAACTTTAAATCAGATTTCACAATGAGTTCCGCTATATCAGGTTTGTGCATTAATTCAATTCGTGCGCCATTATTAAATGCTAAAAAGTATGAGCTGAATGCTTTCCCGGGATTATGATATTTTTCATTCGAACGTAAGTCGAAAAACTCCAGATAAAATTCCCTCATTTTTTCCAGATCCTTTGTCCAGATAGCTATGTGCTCAATTTTCATTAAGAGAGTGTAATTTGGTTGTAACTCCTTACCAATTACTAAAATACCTTTTTATCACGCAAGTCATCCGCTCAATAAAATTTCCCTATTATGCTCAATCAAGCTGTTTGGATAATATAAATCGCAGTTTGGGACAATTTTAGGGGCCATTCGTCCTCGAATACCGCAAAATCCTGTATCTAAAAGCTAACTTCATGAAATACCTGATTAGCAATGCAATTGAGAATTAGGGGTAAGACCTGAAATAATTAACTAACCAAAAATCAACTACAATGAAAAAACTAGTATTAACAGGGATGGTACTTCTAATAAGTATATCCATTTATGCTCAGAGAAACGACAATGCAGTTTATTGGAATTCCTGGGAGTATACTGCAAAAGATGGCAGCCGAGCGGATTTTGAAAAAGCCGCTGCTAAAAAAACCGCCATGTTCAACAACACCCCCGAGACGGCTATTACCACCTACAGAATTATTACAGGGCCTGACACGGGTAATTATTTTCGGGTTGAAGGAAACAAATCTGCTGCAGATTATGATCGGGACAGAACTGCTGAGGGAAAATATTGGGAAGATAATGTGGCTAAATATGTAGCCAACGATCGGGGACATATAAGATGGAGGAGATTAGAAAACGGTTCTTATGATCCAGACCCTGAAAATACGACCCCTGATAAATATGTAAGCAGAACATTTTATAATATAAAGGCAGATAAAGTCCTGCATTTCCGCAGGGCTATGTATAGAATGTCCAAAGTGGCCGAAAAACGAGGATGGGAAGGTAGATCCTTATACAGACTGGTGAGCGGTGGAAACAGACATCAGTTTGTTGTAGCAGCAGGTTTTGACACCTATAAACGCGCGGCAGAACAAGAAATGGAAACAACCGCTAAAGAAGATTATGATGAACTCTTTGGATGGGGTTCATGGGATGAAGACTGGAAGAATTTTGATGCCTCCCTGGAGTACTGGGGAGAACAAAGGGATTTGATGCAACTGGTTCCGGAAATGTCCACAGGAACGATGAATTAAATACTGGATAATTCCATTTTACCTTTGTGGAATTGCAATCGATGAGGATAATATAATGAAAGCCACTTAATTTTTAAGTGGCTTTTTTCATGGGAAAGTGTAGGCTAAAATTTAATCCTGTACCCATCTTGTTTATTATAAAGTCTAACCCACTTTAATCAGCAGAGAATAAATAATAAAAACTATTCGGTGGGCAGATTCATTCTTTTCAAAAGGGCCAAATATTCGGGGTAGCCCTTCAACATGTTGTAATGGTAAGTTGTAGAAATGTAGGGCATGTTCGGATTGTGTCTATCTAAAGCCTGTTCAAAGGACTCCCATGCCTTATCGTAATTATTTGTATCAATATAATTGAAGGCTTGGTAAAAGTTATTTAAGAGACCATCTTTTGCCAAAATCTCCTCATTAAAACGGATATATTCCTTTAAAAATGCTATCCTGCCATGTTCATTGAAGGTCTGCTCCAATAAGTCAGCAACGCCATATTTTTCCCAAATGGGCGAGTTAAGTTCCGTAAGATATTTAAAGGCTCCCTCATGATCTCCTTTAGCATTCAAGGCCCCCCATGCGGATAATATTCCTAAGAAGTGATCGGGATCGATAGATAATGCTTTTTCCGCCTTAGCCAGGGCTGCTTCATGATCACCTGTCTGTCCAACTACCTGGCTATTCAGTCCCAGCACAAAAGGCCTTAAGGGGTCAAGACGCTCAGCAACCTGACCTTGTTTTAATGCTTCATCGTTTCGCCTTTGTGTCATCAGAAAGTGAGCATAAAATCCCCTGCACAATGGATCGTTGGGATCCCACCTTAAGGATTCCAGGAAAGCTGTTTCTGCTTTCTTCCAATTCCACTCATGCCAGCCTGCACTGATTGCTTTGGCCAGGTAAGCCCGGGAAGAATTGGGATCCAGTTCAAAAGCAAGGGCAAGGTACTCATTCAGTTTTGGAATACCTGTTGCAGGAGGGATAAATCCCAATTGCATTTGGTAAGCGATGACCAAGGACAAACCTGCATAGGGCAGGCCCCAGTCCGGATCCTTTGCAATGGCCTGTTTGAAAAGCTCACCCGCCTTGGCAATTGTCATGGGGTTGAACTGATCCAGGTAATACTCTCCACGTAGGTACAGGTCAATGGCCGCGGTATCTACGGAACTGGATTTTGCTAAAGCCAGTTCTGCATCCGGGGTCAATTGTATGTTTATGTCATCTGCGATTTTATTGACCAGGAAGTGGTTGAAATTGAGGATCTCCCCTTTTTTTTCAAAATATTCTTCGGTCCAGAGCTGCCTTTCTTCGGTGTCGAATTCAACCAAACGGGGATTGATGCATAAATTATCCCCTTCCACACAGGAGATAGAAGTTTCCAGGAAATAATCTACATCCAACTCAGCGGCTATTTCAGACATGGATTTGCCCGCATTGGTAAGCGCCCGGGCTGTAAACGGGGAAATTACCCGCAGTTTATCACTTACCTTGCAAAGGTCTCCGTACAACAGGTCATGGACGCCTTCCACCAGATAATCAAGATCTTCTTCACCGGTGTAGTTTTTAGGGGGTAGAAGGACGATGGTCTGTTCCTTAGTTACCTGCAGTAAATCCTGAACAAACCATGCTGCAACGAGCAGCAGAACAATCGCAGCGCCCGCCAGGATCCGTTTGGTTACTGATTTTTCTTTCTCAAGCTTTCCCGTGATCGCTTTTCTGGGTGGGACAACCAACCCATCGTTGGAAATGGCATAAATTCCAAGTGCTGGTTTTACGTTCTTTAGCCTAAAAGTGTCAAGGTATACGGTTTTGATATCGCTATTGTTCTTTATTTCATCGAATAACTTGTCGGAAATCAAAACACTGCCGGGAACAGCCAAAGATTCGACCCTTGAGGCGACATTCACCGCATCGCCTATGATATCGTCTTCGGTAAGAACAATATCCCCGGAATGTATACCAATGCGAACGGGAATTTGAGTGTCCTTCCGAAAGGCCAGTTGCATGGCTATGCCGCATTTAACCGCATCAACCGCACTATCGAAAATACTGAGTGTACCGTCCCCGTAATACTGTATAATCTCACCGTTGAACTTAGTGGTAAGGCTGTCAAAGATCTTTCTGTGGGCGGCGCGAAATCCCATGGCTTCCACTTCACTCCTTTGCATCAAAGCAGTATAGCCTTCAATATCGGTAAACATTATGGCTGCCAGTCGTCTATTGGACATATGGATGGTTATTTCATTTGAAAAATACAAGTCTTTCAGGCCCTCGCCTTACTCCATGAATTTACAGGGGATCTCTTAATAAAACATTGATATGATATCAGTTGAAATAATAAGGTCAAACCATGAAATTCATCCCAAGCATTGTCGAAGGAAGTGTACCAGCGGGAAACACAAAGCAGGAAAGCCGCCAGTTAAGGCGGCTTTCCTTTTTTCAGATGTATCAAACGTTCTGTCGTTTTCACAATACGGCTTCTATTTCTCCTTCTCCTACAGGCTCTTTGCCGGTCCTGAGGAATCCCAGGTTTAATTCCCGGGTCCAGTGGAAATAAACGGGCTTTTCATTTCTTAGCGTATCAATAACGTTGGGATACATGGACATAGGATACTGCAGGTAAACGAGCTTATTTCTGTTGTCGTAATGGTTTTCCGGCAAGGATTTATTGTCCGGATGAAAGTTCAGCTGTAAAACAAATTCATCATCGTGATAACATTTTACAAGAGCAGGTGGATAAACCCGGTTTGGCTCATGACTTCCGGCCTGAAAGTGGATCCAATATTGGGTAATTTCACTATCAATAATTTTCATGCTGCTAGGGTTTAATTAATAAATCTGTTAAAAGGGTAAAGATCAATATGTTTTGAACCCTAACCAATGACGAAGATCAGGTTGAAACGCTTTTACATATATTGAAATAAGATTATTACCTTAGATAGGAATTATGCATAACCATATCCAAAAAGCAGATGAAACCAATACGTATTGTCCTCGCAATAATAATTTTATTTTCTGTTAGCTGCCGCATGGGGGAGAAAAAAGAAGACCAAAATGAAACTGCCACAGCCGGAATCTGGGAAACCGATTTTCTGGATGATTTTGACACCTTTAATCCCGAAAACTGGCAGGATCAGCGGATCTGGGTAAACAACGAATTACAATGCTATGTTCCCGATGGGGAGTACGGGACCCGTGAAGTGAGTGAGGGTACCCTGAAAATTAAAGTGGTTAATATAGGCGAAAAACGACCCTGTGATAACCTGGACAAGCACGGGGAACAACAGGCAGATACCGAGTATGTTGCCGGCCGCATCTGTTCCAAAAACCGCAAGGAATTTGTCAAAGGAAAATGGACGGCCCGCTTGCGACTTCATGGAAATGGAGAACCCAGTATGTTCCCGGCCTGGTGGTTGATGGGAGCACAGAATAATGAACCTCCGGTACAGGAAGCCGATGAAACGGTCTGCTGGCCCCTGACAGGATCCGGTGAGATCGATATATTCGAACATCACGGGGACGTGAAAAAAGATCACTTTACGACCGGGGCCATTAAAAGCCAGGGAGAATGTGATAAAGGGGACTGGTGGAGCTACCGTAAAGACTTCCCGGCTACATTAGACGAATACCACGAGTACTCTGTAGAATGGGAAGGCAGTGACCTGGTATATCGGCTGGATGGAGAAGAAGTGTATCGCAATGAAGGAGAAGGGGATAACTATCCGGAACCTATGTTTGCTATCCTGAATTTTGCCAAGATCACAGACAACCCCATGACTGGAGAATGGGTTATGGAAGTAGACTGGGTAAAACACGAGTATCGAAAATGAATAGAAAGCGCGGATTTCAAATCCGCGCTTTCTATTTAAGTATTCGGTTTTTTTATTTCTTAACTTTAGAAGACCGTAGGCTCAGGTTCTGATACCATGCGAAAAATAGGGTATTTCTTCATAGTAGTCCTTGGTCTGACCCAGTTAGCACACGGGCAGAATATGCACGTATCCCATTATTCTGCTGCCAACGGACTTCCCTCAAATGAAGTTAGGCATGTTGCGCTGGACAGTCTGGGCTTTGCATGGATTGCCACGGATGCAGGTTTGGTCCGATTTGACGGAATTCAATTCGAAAGCTATACCCAATATGTACCAAGTCAATATGGGAAATACCTGTTGGCAACTGCTGAGGGCTTGCTTTTAAGCCATGATGCCGGTATCAGCCTGATTCAACCGGAATTGGACACAACGAAAATATCCCTCTCACAGAATGCCTCCATTGATCCCGATGACCCTTTACTGTATTACCCCAACCGTCTTTTCAAGCGGAGCAATGGAGCTATATTGGTGGGGCAACCTGGTGGTGGAGTCCATCGTATTTCCCAGGGAGGGTTGAAACAAGTATTACCCCGGTCCGGGGAGGAAGCCAAACGGGGCCTTGAACTTTTTTTTGCTGAATTAAATGAGCAACTCTGGATCGCCTATAGTGACGGTTCCCTGTATGTTTACAACGAAACATCTGGTTTACTCGAGCAAAAGGCCGCTTATCCTGTGATAAACGATATGAAATCCAGTGGTAATGCGCTCTGGATTGCGAGTGATAAGATCTACCGGAATCAACTTACATCCGATGGCAAAGAAATTCGAACCGAGGAGTCCTTTCAATCCCCCCCGGGAAAGGTAAGCGCGCTGGCCCTGGATACGATGGAAAACATATATCTCGGGATACAGGATCAGGGCTTGTATTATTTGGATCGAACCAGCGGGAACAGACCGGAATTCATCAAGGTCTATGGCAACAATGATCCGCATACCCTCAATGAACTTCCTTTCAAAAACATACACAGTATTGTATTTGATGCCGAGGATAAATTATGGATATGCTCATCTGAAGGATTGGGAATCCTGCAAAAGCGATTTTTCGAAAGTATTGGCTCTATCCCTAATGCCAATACTACAGCCATTTCCATAGCAGATAATGGAAACATATTTGTCAATTTTGGAGATGTTTATAGGGTTGAAAAAACGGATTATGGATACAAGGGCGAACAACTTGCCACGGCTTCCTTAGGAACAATTACAGCACTTACAACCAAAGGAGATCGTCTTTGGACCGGAACCAGTACGGGTAAACTGCATGAGCTCAACCAAAAGGGAAAGCGGATAAAGACCATTGACCTGGAGGAAAGGGGAGAAGGCATTTTTTATCTGGCAGGAGACAGCCGCAACCGGATTTGGGTTGCCCAGGCGCCAAGAGATAAGCCCCTGCCAGGGATCGGATGCGTACTGCCCAATGGATCTTTTAGGGATTACGGGGCTGAATACGGTCTTGAAAATCGCATTATTTGCCTGAGGGAAACCCCCAGGGGGCGTATTTATGCTTCAGGTATAGGCAGGGATACCTACCTCTACCGTTACTTGGAAGACGAAGATCGTTTCGTAAATCTCAGTATGCCTTTTGAATTCTACGTAGGGCCTAATTTCCAGGTTCACGATTTGGCGGTAGACCAGAATGGGGTCATTTGGCTGGCATCTACGGATGGCCTGCTGCGTCATAATATGGAACAGGTGAGCAAGGTAGACCTGGGACCCCAATTTAGCAACAAAGAAGTTAAGGCAGTGACTGCTTCAGCGGATGGAAGCATATGGATATCCTTTGATACGGAAGGTGTGCTTCGCTACACGGCAGACAATACCATTGTAATGCAGGAGGAAAGCGGACTTCCCAGCAAGGTAATGACCTACCGCTGTATACAATCGGACGAGCAGGGCCGCCTATGGATCGGCACCGCCGAAGGCGTTGTATATACTTTAAATACGAGTCCCAAACCGGGACAAAGCAAGAAACCCTGGTTGATTTCAACTGTGGTTGATGGCCGGTCCACTTCAGGAAACACACCACAGATGTACCCGGATGAGGAGTTGCAAGTTGACGTAAGCGCCCCGTCCTTTCATGGGTACAGAATTTTCTACCAGTACAAAATCAACGATAAGACATGGTCTGCACCTGCTACGGAAGCTACATTGGCTATTTCGGGATTAGTTCCCGGACAGCATACATTGGCCGTCAGGGCAAAAAAGGAAGGGGCGTATTTATGGAGTACCCCTCAGTTAATTGATATTTCGGTACGTCAGTATTGGTATAAAAATAAAGTATTGCTATGGGCATTGGCCGCATTTCTGCTGGCTGCTATGGGTTATCTGTTCTGGTCCCAAAAACGCCGGTTTCAACTGATATTAAAAAACTTGAACAGGGGGTTGGAGGAAAAGGAAGGCGAGGTGATTAAACAAGAGGCAGATTTGGTGAAGTTCCGGGAAGAAATGCGCCATAAACTTCGTGAGCGAAAGGCGGACCTCCTTATCCTGGAAATTATGCACCGCCTTTTTTCCAAGATTGGGCCCGATACCAAATGGGAGCTGGTCCTCGAAACCATCTCGCTTGATTTATTGAAATTGCCTGGAGTTGTGGCCTATGAAATTGGGATTCATCGCGGGAAACATATTGAATTTGAAGGATATTCTGAAAAGGTAAGGGGATTTACCTCGGCCAGGGTGCCTTTCAAGCCTGGGATTTCTCTGGCAGCGTATTGCATGGCTCAGGCCAAAGCCTTTATATTTAATAATTTGTCTGAAGAAAGCAGTAAGCTTCTGGAAAAGAAAGACCTGAGAATTGCACCGTATAAAGCAGCAATCAGTGTCCCTTTTTATATCAAAAATCGCGAAGCTATTCTGACGGTCTATGCCGATAAAGAAGATTTATTTGACGAATACACCCGAAAGGCAATTCAGATTTTTGCCACCTATCTGGAACAAATCGCATAAAAAATGAGAAGGTTACTTGTCTTGTTATTGTTGAGTTGGTTCCCAATTTTGGGGCTGGCCCAGGACATGGATACCCTTAAAGTGGGTGTAGTGCATGAACCCCCATTTGTCATAAAGGACGGAACTGAATTTTCTGGATTAAGCGTAGATCTATGGAATAGTATTGCCGCAGAAAAAAAGGTCAGTTATGAACTTGTTGAATTTAATGATCACCTTGGGTTAATACGGGCGCTGGATTTTGAAGATATTGATATTTCCATAAATCCCCTACACGTAAACGAAACGCGATTAACCTTGTTGGATGTAACCCAGCCGTTTTATGTTTCCTTTCTCGGGGTGGCTACTTCCCAGGCGCAGCAGAGCCAGGTCCGTGTCTTTTTACAGAACTTCTTTTCCCTGCAGTTCCTGAGGCTTATTTTGTTGCTGGTACTGACCATTTTTGTTTTTGGTACCATCCTTTGGTTAGTGGAACGCAGACACAACCGCAGACAATTCAGGCCAAATATTATTGGTTTGTTCGATGGGTTTTGGTGGTCTGCGGTAACCATGACCACAGTAGGTTACGGGGACAAAGCTCCAAAAACCAAGCTGGGGCGGGGTATTGCCATGGTATGGATGTTTACGGCTATTCTGGTTATTTCAGGATTTACGGCTACCGTTGCCTCAACCCTCACGGTTAATTCCCTCAGCAGAAACATAGAAGACCTGCAGGATTTGCGCAATACGCAGGATATCGCCAGCGTACACGGTTCTAGCAGTGAGGCTTTTTTAAAGCAAAATGAAATTAAACCGCAGGCTATGTTTGAAGATGTTGAAAATGCCCTTTTGGCACTTGCTGCAAGGAAAACAGAAGTTCTGGTTTATGACAAAACGGTATTGGATTACCTCATTGGCAAAATGCAGCTTGAAAGCAAGACCGTTCTTCTTCCCATCAGTTTTAATCAACAATACAAGAGTTTTTTCCTGCCCAAAAACAGTAAACATCTGGAATGGATCAATCCACTCCTGGTGCGCAAAATCAATCAGAAATCCTGGCAGGAACTGCTGCAGGATTACAATTTGCACATAGAATAAAACAATTCCCTACATTTAAGCAAACACAATCAATTCTTGTTTTATGACCTATTATTTAGCCTCCGAACTCCTCAACCCGGAAACGGTAATTGCTATTGTCATTTTTGTAATTTCCATTGCCCTGGTTATTTTCCTGCGCCGTAAAGTAGGCCAGGGATACGAGATCAAGATCTCTGATGTGGTGCTGGCACTTATCCCTTTGGTTATCTGGCTACTGCTAACAGATAAGATTAAGACGTTTAAGTACGGTGACCTGGAATTTACCCTATCGGACAAGATCGAAGCAGCACAAAAATCCCCATTGTCAGAATCGGAAGAGTTGATCGATATGATTAATCCAAAGGAAATCGAGATCAACCTGGCAGAAAAGGCTACCGAAGGGGCTCTGGTTGATATTTTAAGGGCAAAGCCGGAAGGCCTGATCTTTAAGGCAGGATATAAAAATTATGGAGCAGCTGAAATCGAATCCTATCTGAAGACATTATCCCAGTCTACTTTAAAGTATATCCTAATTTTCGATAACGACAGTGATGATTTCCTGGGGCTGATCTCTCTCGAAAATTTTATGGCCCAGGTTTTTGCACCTAATTCCAATCTTTCACCAGCCACTGTAGCTCAACTCCTCAGGGATAACGACCGAGACCGGTTGAAGGAAATTTCCGGAATGCTCACCGCTGAAGAGGCCATAACCCCTGAAACAGCGAAATATGAGGCCCTTACGGAAATGCAAAAACTGGGAACGGTCTTCCTGCCAGTTACCAAGGAGGGTAAATTCATGGGCGTTGTAGAAATGCAGAAGCTAACCAACAGCTTGTTAATTGATATTTCCCAGAAATTGAGTGAGGTCAAATAGGTGCTGTTACTTTTCAACCTCAATGAAATAGTGAATGTACTGCTAATAGAATTTTTAAAGCATTTCCACGCTGAGGATATCAATCACAATGATCCCGACCGAAAGCAGGAAGAACAACAAAGCGGGAAAGGAACGAATGTTGGGATCATTAGCACGCAAGTGCATAAAAATGGCCCCCAACATTAAAATGCCCATCGCGGCAGCCGCAGGGGTAGAAAGGTCCGGGTACCAATAGGAGGCCACCAAAGCTGTAGCAGTTAGGACTTTTAAAGCACCGATCAAATACACCACCGAAGTAGAAAAGCCATAAACTTCAAATTCCTCCTTCATGGACTTGGCTCCCCCGCCCCTATAGGGAGTCGGATTATTGAACCGGAAGAACCAGACATTGATAATGCTGATAAAGATGATCAGTTTAAAGGCAATGGCTAAATATTCCATTATCATTTGATGTTTATTTTTAATGCCCTTGTTAATCCTCGGTGAAAACAAGCAGGGGATTTAAGTTTAATACTTTAATAATATTAACGATTTTTATTCTTCCTCCAAAGAGATGGAAGGGGAATTCTATAATCTGTTATTGGCCAGGGCTCCTTTAAAAGCCCCATAAATTGGTTTTCATTTTTACCTTTATGCCATGAGAAACGGACTATCCCCCAAAACCAAAAGAAACCTGTCAAGGATTATACCTTTTGGAGTCATCTGGTTGTTGGTAGGCTGGTTCGATCTGCTTACCGATGCGGCGGCTACGGGGAATAAGAACATCAATCCGGCGGTGGAAATAACTCTGACCCCTACCGTCTTCATTTTCGCCTCCCTGGCGGTAACCGTGGTGGGGCTAAGCATTGGGGCTTTGGAAGTATACGCATTAAAGGATCTCTTCAGCAAGCATAGCTTTACCCGAAAGTTGTTTTACAAATTCGGGTTCTATACTTTTTTCCTGTTTCTTGTTATCGTCCTAACCTATCCGCTGGCAGCGAGCCTGGAACTTAACAGATCTCCTGTTGATCCTGCTGTTTGGCAGAAGTTTTACAGTTTTTTATTGAGTGGTAGCTTTTTGAGTACCATGATTAGCCTGGCTTTCAGCACGTTTCTGAGCCTTTTCTATGCGGGGATCAGCGATAATCTCGGGCATAATGTTTTGTTGAATTTTTTCACTGGGAAATACCATAAACCGGTGGAGGAAAATCGGATCTTTATGTTCCTCGATATGAAATCGTCTACCGCTATTGCAGAAAGACTTGGACATATCCGTTATTTTGAATTCCTTCGGGAATACTACAACGACCTGTCTGATGCCATAGTGGAGCATCTGGGACAAGTATATCAATATGTCGGGGACGAGATTGTCATTTCCTGGGAAATCGAAGAGGGGCTAAGTGATTTCAATTGTATCCGCTGCTTTTTTAAAATGAAGGATGCGCTTTCAGCAAAAGAAGCACATTATTTAAAAATCTATGGCGTAGCCCCAACCTTTAAGGCCGGGATACATCTGGGGCTGGTTACCACGGGTGAAATCGGTGCCCTTAAGAAAGAAATATTCTTCACAGGAGACGTACTTAACGTCACAGCTCGTATCCAGGGATTGTGCGCAACGTATGGGGAAGAGCTTTTGGTATCGCACCTGTTACTCTCCCAATTGGACATGTCCCGGGATTACCGACTTACATCCCATGGGGAACTAAAGTTAAAGGGCAGGGTAAAGCCCATCGAGATTTTTTCTATACGGGATGCCCAGCTCCAGAGGGTATAGAGAATACTTGCCATTTCAAAATGGACAATAAAAAAAGGGCTCCGAGGAGCCCTTTTTATTTGGATAGTCAATTTTTAGTCTTGCATTCCCTGGCCGATAATATAGGGAGCACCCAAACGTTTGAGTTCCTGTTCCAGTGCCGGGATGGTTTCCGTACTTATCGTTTTCATTTCGCCTATCATCCCATTAAGCATACTGCCCGCGATACCCATGCTCTGCTTGTGCAAAGGGGTAGGGCCGTAGGTGGTCGACATCCCCCGCATGGCTACACGCAAATGGGTACCAACCGTGGGAGGATTACGCTCCCCGATCTCATCCCTCGAACTATTTCCTTCAAGTTTTTCCTCGAAGGTGTAAAGCTGCTGTTTCAGGTCGTGCAACTGTTTGTCCAGGGTTCCAGGGGCTACGTTTGTACGGGATAAAGCCACCTGCATGGCTTTCACTTTCTTCATACTCTCATCCAGGGCGTCGCTCACTATACTGGAACGGCGTTGCAGGTCCTTGAATTCTGTGATGTACTGGTTGAATTCGTCATAGGAAATGCCTTTCAGGGTTCCTTCTCTTAAAGGGACTACCTCAAAAGAAATCGGGCCATCAAGGGTGGTGATTGTCCCATTTTCTTCTTTCATCAGTGTAGCCGTATAGGTACCTGGCATGGCCGGAGGTCCTGATGACCTCCATCCTCCACTTCGTTCTGCCTGTCCGGGGCGGATTGGCCAGATACTGGAATGCCTCAGATCCCAGGCTACCCGGTTGATTCCTTTTTTGGCTTTCCCCTTTACTTTTCGAACCACATTTCCTTGTTGGTCCATTACAGCAATCCAGATCTTAACTCCTTCTTCACGCTTTTCCTCCTCCAGGGCATCCCAGCCTGGGAAGGGTATGTCCTTGTTCTGTTTTTCCAATTCCTTTTCGGCCTCTTTTCGGCTTTTCTTCTTAGAAGGATATTCCCTGGACAAGTGGTAAGTAAACCAGGCTCCGAACTCCGGATTTTCGGCAAAATAATAATCGCCGCCTGTATTCCCAACGATGTTTTTTGGGATGTACCAATGGGCCTTCCTTGTAGGGAAGAGATGTCCCTCCTTTTGTTTGGTCTGCGCATTTACTTCACGTAAGGCGCTGTAATCATCCAACACAAAGAATCCACGGCCAAAGGAAGCGCCAACCAGATCATTTTCCCGTTTTTGTATCACCAGGTCCCGGAAAGGTATGGTAGGTGC
>JABDRK010000139.1 GCA_013041785.1 Eudoraea sp. | reverse complement strand
CCAGGGATACCACGTCTCCCATCCCCAGGATACGATCGGCCATCCGAGCCGGGTAAAATACGTCGATAGCCTCCATTTTTTCACCCGTACCGATGAATTTTATGGGTTTATTTACTACCGATTTGATGGATATTGCCGCTCCCCCACGGGTATCCCCGTCGAGTTTGGTAAGAATAACCCCATCAAAGTTCAAAACATCATTAAAGGCTTTGGCCGTGTTCACCGCATCCTGACCAGTCATGGAATCCACAACAAAAAGGGTTTCCTCAGGGGAAACCTCGTCCCGTATGTTGGCTATCTCGGTCATCATCTGCTCATCCACAGCCAAGCGACCGGCAGTATCGATTATAACCACATTGAATCCATTGGCCCTGGCGTGGGCCACCCCGGCTTTGGCCAGGGAAACAGGGTCTTTATTTTCTTTATCCGAAAAAACCGGAACCCCAATCTGTTCCCCGACTATATGCAACTGATCAATAGCCGCAGGGCGGTATACGTCACAGGCTACCAACAGTGGGTTTTTTGATTTTTTCTTTTTCAGGTAGTTAGCCAGCTTTCCGGAAAAGGTTGTTTTACCCGAACCCTGAAGTCCTGACATCAGGATTACCGAAGGACTTCCGGAGAGGTTTATTCCGGCCGCATCACCTCCCATGAGTTCAGTGAGCTCGTCTTTAACAATCTTGACCATCAACTGGCCCGGGTTCAACGTTTTTAATACGTTTTGACCCAGTGCCTTTTCCTTGACCCGGTTTGTAAATTCCTTGGCTATACGGAAATTAACGTCGGCATCCAGCAGGGCCCGGCGTACCTCTTTGGTCGTCTCAGCTACATTGATCTCTGTGATCTGCCCGTGCCCTTTGAGCACATGTAAGGCCTTATCCAGTTTATCGCTTAAATTGTCAAACATCTTCTGCTAATTTGCGGGAGAAATGCAAATTTAAGAATATCAGCAAGAAGTGGGCAACCTCAACCGGGAAATATAAAATGAGAAAAGGGCAACTCCGGTATGGAGTCACCCTTTTCAACAAAATTGGGGGCAAATAAGGTGATTTTTATGGGTTTACTCCCATTCATTATTGTTTCCTCTCAAAAACCAGCGTATCGTATGCTGCCGTACCAGCCTCTGCGTCTTCATTCCAGGATTTGAGGACAATAAAGTCTGCTGAAAATTCAACCAGTTCCCAGTCATCAGTAAGCTTTGCAAAAGGTGCATCGTCTCCAAAGTTCAGGTAAACCTTCAACTCGTTTTCATAGTTGCGAATCACTCTCCACAATCCATTGAACAATGGATCCATGTTGGTGGAAACCGTTACAAGGTACTCTAGCTGAAAGTTGAAGTCATAGCCTTCAAATTCCTGAGAATTATCCATGCCGTTCTCTGTGTACTCGGCCACTGTCCATTCTCCTTCCAACATAGTGCCACGGATGTCCAGTACATCACCATCATTGGCGTTGTCATCACAAACCCGTTGCAGAACAAGTTCGTAACCGATTTCAGGAATTTCGAATTTCAAACGATCGTACTTCAGGCTGCTCAATGGCCATTCCCAGCTTATGCCGCCTGGATCATTGGTATTTGGAAAAGCGATGGACATTACCAGTCGACCCTGATCGTTTCGGGTAATCTCCCATTCACCTTCGTAAGTGATTTCACTATTGCTCAGGGTAACTACACCTCCTGCTTCGAAATTGAACTCATATCCAAGCAGACGATAGATCTCTTCTCCCTGGTTCTTTACCTTCCGGATTATCCAGCTACATTCTTGCAGGATTTCCCTGAGGGTATCCGGCTCAATATCTTCTTCACAGGCAAGCTTCATGATAATGCGGTTGCCTTCTTCGCTGAACAGTTTGATCTTTCCTTCTCCGATTTCATAAACCTTCCAGTTCAGATTGAAATCTACTAACGTATCAAAGAAAAGCTCTAATTCAACGTAATCGCTGTTGGTATCGTTTAGTTCCCATTCACCATTCAGGATGTTTCCGGCACGGTCCCTTACAGTAACACTGCCATCTTCTCTGAATCGCATAAGGTAAGCCTCGTACTGATCAGACTGGTTAACGCCATCGCGCTCTACGGAAAGTACTAACCAAGGGCATTCTACCAGCAAGTGGGCCAATCGCTCTTTATCAAAATCGTCATCATTGTAATCATCATCGTCATCCTCATCACAGGCCTTCCTGGCGTTTTCTATAGTAATCGCAAGTTCGGCATTATTCTCAACGGTAATTTTTGTGCCGTCGTAGAGTTCAAGGGTAACAGGGAAGTCAATGCTGATCAGGTCGTCCTCATCAAGTCCTTCAAGGAACCTGCGCAACTCCTCATCATTATTTACGGTAACGCTACCGGTCTGCACCTCATTGATATCAAAGGTGTAAAAGGTAACCGGGTAGACAAAATCAATACATTCGATGTCATCATCATCGCCACCTTCAACACATTCTTCAGCCAGAGCGATTAATTCCTCTACATTGTTAATAGTAATCTCCGTGTAATCTGCGAGGGTAATGGTAATGGGAAACAAGATTTCCAGGAAATCGATATCGTCTTCCAACTGGTCAAAGATTTCCTCGATAACATGTAGGTCTTCACGGGAATCGATGGTAATATCAACTCCGTTTACATTTACGGTATACGGGAATTTTACCGCAAAACAGCTTGCGCCGTCCACGATATTGTCATAAGACCCGTCATTTGCGGCAGTTTGCTCAATGAGTTTGGCCGTTGAGGAACTGGCCATAATGGTCTGTTGCTCATCGGGTTGGGGTAATTCTTCAAACTCTTCCTGACAAGAAGTGAATGTCAGTACAGCGCCTAGCAAAAACGCCATAGTTGCATAATTCAAGAACTTTTTCATAACGATTTGGATAAATTATTGTTCGTACCCCCTTATAACAATTCATTCTCCTTCTACCCTACCCTGTTTTTTAATTTTTTTTCAAATATCTTTGAACGTACACCAACTTAAAGAACCTGGGGCTTATGGATAATGTTTGTGAAGAGGAAGTATACAGTTCCATCTTCAAGGCCAATTCCAAAACGGTATTCAATTATATATATTATAAATTCGGCAACGAAGAAAAAGCCTATGACGTAGTTCAGGAGGCATTTATCAAACTCTGGGAGAATTGTGCCAAGGTAAGTCCGGAGAAAGCCAAATCTTTTGTCTACACCGTTGCAAATAACTTATACCTTAATCTTATAAAGGCCGAGAAGGTGCGTCAGAACTACGCTGCGCATAGCAGAAAGGAAGTTTCCCATGAATCACCGGAATTCCTGATGGAGGAACAGGAATACAAGGAAAAACTGGACCGCGCCCTTGCAATTCTGCCGGATAACCAGCGGACTGTATTCCTTTTGAACCGGATCGATGGGAAGAAATATGCCGAAATAGCAGAAATGGAAGGGGTTAGTGTGAAGGCAATAGAAAAGCGTATGCACCTGGCCTTAAAAACACTTAGAGAACATATAGAGGGTATATAAATAAGGTAAACGGTGTATTGTTTTGGATTTTTTTTAAACCCAGGTAGGGTTTTTTAATATTAAGTTGTTATAGAGACGTAAAGTTAGCAATCATGCAAGAGAATTATTTGGCGAAATGGCTTAATGAAGAACTCTCGGAAGAAGAGCGAAAGCAATTCGAACAGTCCGAGGAGTTTGCTTCTTACCAGAAGCTGGTAACGGCTTCCGGAAAGCTGAAAGCGCCCGAATTTGATGTTGAGAAAGCATTTGCCGACTTGCAAAAACGCAAGGGATCCGCAGGTGGCAAGGTGATTCGCCTTACCCCTTTCCAAAGGGTGATGCGAGTAGCAGCTGCCGTTGCAGCTATTGCTATGGTATCATACTTTTACTTGGCTACCCTTGATGAATCTGTACGTACTGACTTTGCAGAACGTGGAGAAGTAGTACTTCCGGATAACTCAGAAGTAATCCTGAATGCAGGATCAGAAATTACCTATAGCGAAAGAAACTGGGAAAACGAACGGGCGCTTACCCTGGAGGGAGAAGCCTTTTTTAAAGTTGCCAAGGGAGAAAAATTCCAGGTAGCTACAGAAGCAGGAACCGTTACGGTACTGGGTACCCAGTTTAACGTGGAAAACCGGGATGGATATTTTGAAGTAACCTGTTTCGAAGGTTTGGTAAGTGTACTTTATAAAGGGCAAGAAACCCAATTACCTGCCGGTACTTCTTTCCTGGCAATCCGGGATAAGATTATCCCGACAGACACTCCTGAAGGCACTGTTCCTGCATGGATGAATAACGAAAGTAGTTTTAGAAGCACCCCCCTGTCTTATGTGCTGGAAGAACTGGAAAGGCAATATGGCCTTAAGGTTAAAACGGAAAATGTTAACCTTGAACAATTGTTCACCGGTACCTTTAGCAACACAAACCTAAATTTGGCGTTACAGAGTATAAGTGCCCCTTCAAACCTCAGCTTTAATGTAGAAGGGAAACAAGTACTGATCTATGCTGAAGACACTCCTTAATAGGACATTCGTCTATATCCTTTTCATCCTGGCCTTTCTACCGGAAATTCAGGCTCAGAATACTTCCGGGGAGACGGTATCCCTTATTCCCTATATCCAGGAATTGGAAAACCGGTATGAGGTTAAATTCAGCTATGTGGATGAGGACCTGCAAACCCTGAAAATAGTGCGCCCGTCTCTCAATGATCTGGATGGCATTCTTGAGGAGATACACAGGCAGACGCAACTGACGGTCAAAAAACTCAACGACCGCTATTATACCCTCTTTAAAAGCAGCACAGTAGACATCTGTGGCCGGGTTCTGGATAATTTTGAATCAAACAGCATTCCCGGAGCTTCGGTAGAAGTATTGGGCAGTTCCCTTGCCCTGATCACTGATATTAACGGAGAATTTACCTTTACCAATGTTCCCAGGAAGGCGGTAATACGTATCCGTCATTTGGGATACAAAATAAAATATATCACCGCAGAGGAATTGGTTAGCAAGCCTTGTACAGCAATTCCACTAAGCCTGCGCTATCAGCAATTGGAGGAAGTAGTAGTGTCCCAATTCCTGACTACGGGTATCAAACGACAAGCCGATGCCAGTATTACTTTTTCGCAAGAGGAGTTCGGCATCCTGCCCGGGTTGATAGAACCTGATGTTTTGCAAACCATTCAGGCCCTTCCGGGCATCAAAAGTATTGATGAGCGGGTTTCCGATATTAATATCCGTGGGGGAACCAACGACCAAAACCTCATCCTTTGGGATGGGATCAAGATGTACCAATCCGGGCATTTTTTCGGTTTGATCTCTGCTTTTAATCCATATCTGACCGACAAGATTGCCTTGATCAAGAATGGGACCAGTGCCCAATACGGGGAAGGCGTAAGCGGAATCATCAATATGGAAACAAAAAACACCCTGAACCGTCGGGTATTTGGTGGGGCAGGGTTTAACTTAATTAGCGGGGATGCGTATACGCAACTTCCGCTGAGTAATACGCTCGCTCTTCAAGTCTCCGCAAGAAGATCGGTGACAGATTTTCTAAACACCCCTACCTACAGTCAATTTTTTGACAGGGCCTTTCAGGATACAGAGGTAAGCGGAGGTAGTTCCAATTTCGATGCCGGGGTAAATCGCCAGGAGAACTTTTACTTTTATGATTTTACGGGGAAAGTGCTCTATGATCCCAGTCCAACCCAAAAAGTACGCCTCAATTTTATTTCTATCAATAACAACCTGGACTATGAAGAAGAGGCCCTGGATACAGGTCGCAGGAACAGCAACTCCCTGGATCAAACCAATCTCTCCTTCGGAGGTAGCCTGGAAAGTCAGTGGAGCAGGCGATTCCGTTCAAAAATCAATGCCTATTATACCCGATATAACCTGGATGCCCAGAACAACACGGATAGTGGGGTACAGCAGCTTTTCCAAAACAATGAAGTCATAGAAACGGCGCTGAAAGCAGCAGTTCACTACCAGTGGTTACCCAACTGGTCCCTGCATGGGGGATATCAGTTTTCAGAAGTAGGAATAACCAACTTTACCGATGTCACGGAACCTCCTTTCAATAGCAATATCAAAGGCGTTATCCGCACCCATGTCCTTTTTGCAGAGATGGTCCATAAGTCTGCGAATGATAAGGTGCAGGCAACTGCAGGCCTGCGGGCCCACCATATAGAAAATCTGAATACGTTCTCAGAGATCATCCTCGAACCCAGATTGAACGTCAGCTATCAATTAAGTGAAGGCTGGCAGGCCCAACTGCTCGGGGAGTTTAAAAACCAGACTACCAACCAGGTGATCGACCTGGAGCAAAACTTCCTCGGAATAGAAAAAAGACGCTGGATCCTTTCTAATACCACAACAGACACCCTTTTAAATGGTCGCCCGGGGGAGCGCCCATTACCCATTGTTCGCAGTAAACAACTCTCGCTGGGGATTAATTATGATAAGGGATCCTGGTTTGTTGGGATTGAAGGCTTTTACAAGGGGGTTGATGGAGTGAGTACAGAAACCCAGGGGTTCCAGAATCAGGACCAGTTCAACGGGGAAATCGGAGACTATCGCGTTATGGGTATTGAGTTTTTGGTCAATCATAGAAACCGCCACTTCAGTTCCTGGCTCAGTTACACTTTTAACGACAATCAGTATACCTTCCCTACGATTGATCCCAGTTCCTTTCCCAACAATCTGGACATCCGGCATACGCTGACTTTTGCGAGCACTTATATGTACAGGGGGCTCAAGCTCGGTCTGGGCCTGAATTACCGTACGGGAAAACCCTATACCCAACCCCTTGAAGGTCCTGCAGGAAT
>JABDRK010000101.1 GCA_013041785.1 Eudoraea sp. | reverse complement strand
GGAATGAAATATTTCATGGTAGAGCAGGACCGTACTTTTGATGGCCTGAAACCACTGGAAGCCATTAAGATAAGCCAGGAGAGTATAAAAAAAATTGGCTTTAAATAAGTTCCGCTCTTAAAGGTCTCTTCCGAAATTGTAATAATAAGCCGTATGCAAAAATTAAAAAGATGGCCGAAGTCTGCTGGCCTGTTTATTTTGGCTCTAGCAGTAGGCTGCAGCCGCAAATTCACAGAAGAAAGCAAAGCAGAATATAATTTGGTGCACAACGATGGGGGAAGTGCCCTTGGCTATGATTCAGCTTCAGGGGTTGGTCTCCTCACAATAGACCGTTTTGCCTTTAAGGACATGAACAAAAATGGAATATTGGATGACTATGAGGATTGGCGGCTGTCGGCAGATAAAAGGGCTAGGGACCTGGCCTCTAAAATGAGTGTCGAGGAAATGGCCGGCCTTATGTTGTATAGTGCTCATCAGTCTATTCCGGGAGGCGGCAGGTCTTTTTTTGGCCCTGTGACATACAACGGCAAGCCTTATGCAGAAAGTGGTGCGAGTCCCAGTGACCTGTCTGATGCTCAAAAAAAGTTTCTGAAAGAAGATAATTTACGGCATGTACTAATAACGAGTGTTGAGTCTCCAGAGGTGGCAGCCCGATGGAATAACAATGCCCAGGCCATGGTTGAAGGCATTGGCATGGGTATTCCTGTCAATACCAGCTCTGACCCCCGTCATGGGAGCGACACCTATGCGGAGTACAACGCAGGCGCCGGAGGAGCCATCTCCATGTGGCCTGGAACACTCGGGATTGCCGCCAGCTTTGATCCCGATCTGATGCTGCAGTTTGGAGTCATCGGTTCCAAAGAATACAGAGCCCTGGGCATTACCACCGCCTTATCTCCGCAGATTGATTTGGCTACAGAACCCCGATGGAGCCGTTTTGATGGAACTATGGGCGAGGACCCTGAATTGGCCGCCGATATGGCAAGGGCTTATATCGATGGTTTTCAGTCTTCAAATGATGGTGGCTGGGGCTATCAAAGCGTAAATGCCATGGTGAAACATTGGCCCGGAGGCGGACCTGAAGAAGGGGGGCGTGACGCCCATTTCGGTTATGGGGCCTACGCGGTTTACCCTGGTAACAATCTGCAAGACCATCTGAAACCTTTTACCGAAGGTGCGTTCAATTTAGAGGGAGGTACTGAAAAAGCTGCAGCAGTGATGCCCTATTACACCATATCTTTCAATCAGGATACCAAAAACAAGGAAAATGTAGGTAATGCCTACAACCAATATTTGATCACAGACCTCCTTCGTAATACATATGGGTATGATGGGGTGGTGTGTACCGATTGGGGAATAACACGTGATGCTGATAATGTACATGAATTTCAGGGCAAACCCTGGGGTGTTGAGGAATTTAGCGAAGCTGAAAGGCATTACAAGGCCATCGAGGCGGGATGTGACCAGTTTGGCGGAAATAATAAAATGGGACCTGTGATTGAAGCATACAATATGGGAGTAGCAGAAAATGGAGAAGCGTATATGCGGAAACGTTTTGAGACTTCTGCGGTCCGCTTGCTGAAAAACCTGTTTAGGGTGGGACTTTTTGAAAATCCATATTTGGATGTTGAGGAGACCAAAAACACGGTTGGAAGTCCTGAATTCATGAAGGCCGGATATGAGGCTCAACTGCGATCCATTGTTATGCTGAAAAATGCACAGAATACCCTGCCCGTAGCAGAGAGTAAAAAAGTATTTATACCACAACGCTATGTGGCTGCCAGCAGGAATTGGTTTGGTGTGGAGACGCCTGAACGAGAAGAATACCCCTTTAACATGGACGTGGTTGCCAAATATTTTGAAATTGTGCATAAGCCTGAAGAAGCCGATTTTGCAGTTGTGGGAATTAAAAGTCCTGATGGGGGAGTTGGTTACGATACAGAATATATAGAGAAGGGGGGTAATGGCTATGTGCCTATAAGTTTACAGTATGGTTCCTACAAGGCGATTCATGCACGTGATACGAGTTTGGCCGGCGGCAGTTCTCTGGAAGGCTTCACAAATCGTACCTATAAAGGTAAATCTGTGACCGCAAACAATACTGCCGACATGGAACTGGTAAGGGCAACCAGGAGAAAAATGGGTGATAAACCTGTCATCGTTATTGTACATGTTTCAAAACCGATGGTTTTTGCAGAAATTGAAAGTAGTGCATCGGCCATTTTAATACACATGGGTGTACAGGATCAGGCATTGATGGATATTGTATCCGGAAAAACAGAACCCTCTGCATTACTTCCTTTTCAGATGCCTGCTGACATGATAACCGTAGAGCAACAGTTTGAGGATGTGCCGAGGGATATGAAACCATATACGGATGCTGAAGGAAACAGCTATGATTTTGCCTTTGGAATGAGCTGGAGCGGGGTTATTGCGGATGAGCGGGTAACAAAATATAAATAACCTGGAAAGCCAATTTCTTCAGGCATGTAAAAGACTGTTTCTAAGCTTATGACAATAGATGTTCAAGCAAAGCCCCAACAAAATAGGCTACGATGGCCGCAATAGCACCCAGGCCAACCGTTTCTATAACCCCTTTCAGGACCCGGGTTTGGTTTACATAAGCTTTTAGCCAACCGATCAGGAAGAAGCCTCCTGCGGTTAGGACAGACGAAGTAACAAACAGGTTTAGATTTAGGGGATTGAAATAATCAATTACAAAAATCAATAAGGGGATAAGCCCTATCAGTATAAAAGAAACATAGGTAATACCTCCAATCCGTACTGGAGATTTTTTGGGCCTGCTCATTTGCATACCTTCTTTCATTTTCACATCTACCCAACGTTCCTTGTCTTTGGTAATGACCTCAACAACCTGAGTGAGTAGTTGTCCTTCAAATCCTTTTTCGGAATAGATTTTCTGGATTTCTTGTTTTTCATGTTCAAGAAGGGCCTCCACGTTTTTGGCTGCCTGAGTCCGGTATTTATCAAAGTTATCCTTCTCTGTTTTGGTGGAGAGATAGGCACCGACCGACATGGCAAAACCGTCTGCCAGCAGGTTTGCAAAACCCAGAATAATTATGATGGCACTGTCCAGGCCTGCTCCCACAGCTCCCGCAACCACAGCAAAGGTGGTTACACAGCCATCCATCCCACCGTAGACAAACTCACCCAGATAGGGCTCCCACTTTTTAAGACCTTTGAAATTCATTGGACCTAATCACTTCAGTTTTCATTTGATCGCACTTTTTTCGAACTCAGGATCTATCGCTATTCCTCCTCAGCTTCCAAATCCTCGATTTGGTAATCCTCATTGTCTACAACAACAGGCACCGGTTTTTTGCGATCGCGGATCATTGCCCAGGTCATGATCAGACTGGTGCCAATAATCACAAAGAGTAAAATGCCCGGATCAAATTCGATAACCTGGGCTTCTGCAGGGATGGCATAAAAAAGTAATACCGTAATAAGGCCTCTGGGTGCCACAAACAATTGGGGCAATATATCTTTTCCCAAAAATACCCGTAACAGCACGAAACGGATACCGTAAATGGAAGCCAGGATCAGGATACTGATCAGCAATACCCGTACACTGAGCAGGGTGGAAAGCACAATAGTGATCCCGAAAACCACAAAGAAAAAAGTGCGGACAACAAAGGCAGATTCCAGGGTAATGATGTGCAGTTCCTTATAGATTTGCTTCGCCTGTTCTTCCTTTAGATATTTCTTCAGTGGCCCTCCGAAAAAGAGTTTCATATTGGCAATTACCAATCCAAAAACCAAAATGATAATGAGAGAAGAGAGGTGGAATTTTTTTCCAATAGCATAGAGCAATAGCAGGACTGCAATTAACAAGAACAATTTGGCCTGTGATTTGATTTCCTGAAAGATTAGTATAATTCCATAGCTGGCAATTACGGCTATGACGACAGTAAGCAAAATACCCCCTGCAACTCCGGCAGCTCCGACCTCTTCCCCCGGGGTCAATTGACCAAGTAAAAAATAGAACAAGATGATTCCTGCGATATCCGAAAAGGTACTTTCATAGATATGGAACTCTTTCTTTTTCTCTGCCAGGCGTCCCACGCTGGGAATAATTATGGCGCTGGACAATATAGATAGTGGGGTGGCGTACACCCATGCCTGGATTAAACTCATGTTGGGCACCAGGGAATGCAGGATCCAGGCAGCTACCCAGGCAGAGAGGCCCAGTCCTATCAAGGCAATGGCCATAGATTTCAACAGGATCCAAATTTTATCTCTTCGCAATTCCAGTTCAAGGGCGGCTTCGAGAACAATCATAATTAAACCAACGATCCCAAGGACTTCAAGGGCAGGGAAAAGATCAGGTAACTGGTCTACAAAGGCAAGGGCTACATACTGCAGGATGATCCCCAAAACAATAAGCATTAAAACCGATGGGATATTGGTTTTACGCGAAAGGCTGTTGAACCAGAAAGAGAGGATCAGGATGACTGACGCCTCAATGATCAAATTGTAAGAAGAGAAAATATCCATAATACTAAGGTAAACTTAAACTGCGGTGAGGCAATCTATTTTATTAAAAATACTATTAAATCTAATAAGCTGCCGGAGAAAATAACAGGGGGGTTATTTCCTGCAGGTATTGTCCATGGAATTGAGAAAAAATATTGTATATTTGCGCCACTGAACGGATAGTAATGTATTCATGAGGGGACAATTAGTCCCCTCTTTTATTACTAAAAACTATGTTGAAGGAGAAAGTAGCTCAACTCTTGGAACAGGAGCTTAAAGCAAGCCCTTCGCTTTTCTTGATCGATTTCAAGGTAACTCCGGACCAAACGATTAAGATCGTAATAGATGGTGACGAAGGGGTGCGTTTAAAGGATTGTGTACAGGTAAGTCGGGCTATTGAACGGGAACTTGATCGCGAGGAATACGATTTTTCGCTTGAAGTAACCTCAGCTGGTGCCACTGCGCCGCTTGTGAATCCCCGTCAGTATTTAAAAAATATTGGAAGGAAACTGGCGGTGAGGACTGCTGAGAGTCAATTTGAAGGGAATCTCGCTGAAGCCGATGAGAACCGTATAATTTTGGAATGGAAAACCAGGGAACCCAAACCTGTGGGCAAAGGAAAAACCACGGTTTTGAAAACACAGGAAATTCCCATTTCGGATATAGAAGAAGCAAAGGTTAAATTGAATTTTTAATTAGGTAGCACATGGAGAATATTGCATTGATTGAATCTTTCTCAGAATTCAAGGATGATAAGTTTATCGACCGGGTAACGCTTATGGCCATTTTGGAAGATGTATTCAGAAATGCTTTGAAGAAGAAATTTGGATCCGATGATAATTTTGACATCATCATTAACCCTGATAAAGGGGATTTGGAAATCTGGAGAAACCGGGTGGTTGTTGAAGATGGTGAAGTAGAAGAGCCCAACGAGGAAATCTCGCTTACGGATGCACGGAAAATTGAACCCGATTTTGAAGTGGGTGAGGATGTTTCTGAAGAAGTGAAACTGGTTGAT
>JABDRK010000093.1 GCA_013041785.1 Eudoraea sp. | reverse complement strand
GAAGAGGGTCAGAGGCGTATTACCCAAAACCACCTCATTGTCTGTAATAGTCCCGGTACCTGTGTTTCCTAAGAAAACCGAAGGATCGGAAGACCCGGTAAGTTGAATGCTGTAGGTTTCTGCAGCTTCAAAAAGGGCGTCGTCACTAATGGAAACCGTAATTTGTTCGGTATCCCCTACCGTCCCATTAAAGCTCAGGACGCCGCCTACGATAGCCGTATAATCGCTTCCGGCAGTTGCCGTTATATCTGCTGTTTGATAGTTTACAGTAAAAGGCCCGGCTGTATTGAGGCCTACATGGGTTGCGGTGAAAGTGGCCGTACCAGCCGCTTCATCTACCGTGACGTCATCGATAGCAATGGCCGGACTAACGACTGCCGTAAAAAGTACGTTATCAACAAAAATGGTCTCACTAGTTCCCCAGTTCCCACTTCCCGTAATAAAGCGGATTGAAGATGCAGCCGACATTTCATTGGCAGCCAGATTGTAATTGACAGAACCACTACCACTAAGGGTTGCCACCGTATTATAACTGCTTCCATCCCATAACTGAACCAAAATACTTTCATTCCCGTTGGTTCGATTAAAATCGAGTGTCAGGGTGGCACTTACTGCCGCAGAAAGGTCAAGGTTCCTTGCTATTGAGCGGTTGTCCAGGTTCTGGAACCGCAGCTGGTTGCTGTTTATCAAAATCCTCCCGCCGGAAGGGCTGGTGGTTTCATTGGTCTCCACCCAGTTCCCGGAAAAGCTGTTGCTCCCGTCATTGTTTCCATAGGAAACCGAACTAAACGTATCCGAATAGGTAACCTGTCCCACGACCGATAGGGTCATGAAAAAAGTACCCAGCAAAATCAGTTTGCTGAAAATTCGGGATTTGGGCATTGTTATTTGTTACGTTTGAATTCAATCAAAAATAACATGGTATGCCCGCGCAACTAAATATTTGTTGTGTAGCGCCAATAATCCCTAGTGAAGGCTATGATTACTGGGGTGTGGATAAGTGCTAATCCCTAATTAGTATGGAAATCGTGTATTTTATCGACTAAGCCCCTGTAATCGGCAACTGTCGAAGCTGTAAGATATTACTTTCAAAAAGTAAAATGACTACTCTTCCCCACAAATAATAAACTCGGTGCGCCGGTTTTTTTCGTGCTCCTTATCCGGGCACCAAACCCCATTTGGACAGTCCTTATTGGCCAGATCCGTTTCTCCGTATCCTTCGGACTCTAGTCTGTCCGGGGAGATTTTATCCGAATTCGCAAGGATATAGTCTACGGTAGCCTGGGCTCTTCGTTTGGAAAGATCCAGATTATAGGCATCCGGGCCCTGGGCATCCGTGTGGGCCTTGAGCTTGATATTGAGGCTGGGGTATTTTTCCATGATGGCGATCACCAATTCAATTTGTGGTCTGGCGTCATCGCGGATGATATCCTTGTCAAAATCAAAATAGATGGTGCTGCGTAATTCAGGTATAAGCACTGACAGGTCGTCCCCACAGGTTACTTCATCCCGTTCCAGATAGAAATCAATGATTCGCGGGGGTCGGCAGTTTCCTTTCTCCAAAAATTCCTCAGCAGGAGTATATCCTTCAGTCTGGGCCCTTACAAAATTTAGCTGAAAGCGATCCAGGTCAAGACTATATTGCCCGTTCTCATCAGTAAATGTGGTGAAAATCTCTTCATTATTCTCGTTGATGACCTTAATGGTTGCGCCAATCAATACCTCGTTTGATATTTTGTCCCTAACTGTGCCGGTAACGGTCTGCATACACTCTGCAGCTTTTGAAAAGGCGTAGATATCGTCATATCCCATACCACCTTCCCGGTTCGAGGCAAAGTAGCCCTGTAGTTTTTCATCGTCAATGATAAAACTGAAATCATCCATTTTACTATTGACAGGCTCTCCCAGGTTTTCTATCGGACTTTGTGGCCGGTCTTGTTCAATTACGGTGGAAAAGATATCCAGGCCTCCCAGTCCGGGGTGACCGTCTGAAGAAAAATACAAAACCCCTTCGCTGCTCACATATGGGAATGTTTCACGAGCTCCGGTATTTATAGTGCCTTTTAAGGGTTCAGGGGTATCCGTAATACTTCCATCTGCATTGATAGGCACGCTGTACAAGTTGGATTCCACAGAGGGATTATGCAGGTCTGAGGCAAAATACAGTGTACGCTCATCCGGACTGAGCGCCGGATGGGCAACGGAGTAGTCATCAGAATTGATGGACAAATTGTCCGTAACGATCCATTTTCCATCCTGTAATTGGGCACGGTAGATCTTCAGCCTTACTATCCCCTGTTTATCCTTTATGATCTTGCCACCCTTATAATTGTTCCCCGTGAAATACATGGTCTGCCCATCTTGCGTAAATACAGATGAGGATTCATGTACCCGGGTAGTAAATTCCGGGTCAAGGTCGAACTTCGCAGGCCTGTTTTGCGAGGCACTGTCGACATTGATTTTGTATAAATCCAGGAAATCCATGGCATTCCACGTATGCCTGTAACGGGCAAGGTTTCCGGTATCCCGGTCTGAGGAAAAAATCAATCCCTCCTTGTAAAATGAGGGCGATAAATCTGAGTATTCAGAATTGACATCCAGGTCCAGCTCTCTTAGGCTGTATCTCCCTTTGGCATCCGCTATGGCTTTTAAATAATCACGTCCCTTCTCAAAATTCCGGGCACGGTTGTCATCCTTGAGACGATCCGCGAAAACCTGCATGATCTCATCCGACTTTGCATAATCTCCAAGAGATTTTAGGCATTGTGCATACTTAAAATAGTACTCAGGGCCTACCACCTCTTTCTGACTCCCAAAATTATCAATCAACATCCCATAATTCCTGGCCGCTTTTTGATAGGTTGCATTGAAGTAATAGGAATCCCCAACCAGTTTAAGCATATTGGGGGTCATAAACTTGTTTTGGTTCTTCTCCAATACAGCTTCATAAATATCGATAGACATACTATAGGATATGTCCCTGAATTTCCGGTCTGCTTTTTTTAAATACCTTTTGAGTCGGGCCGAGTCACGGGCAGACAAAGGTTCTTCCTGAGCCCAGGAGGGGTTTAGCATGAGGATACTCAAAAGTAAAACCGGAAGTATTTTTTTGATCATAACTACCAAAGCAATTTAAAAGAATCTCGGTGATACCAGACGCTGGAACGATTTTATTAACTCAAACCTCAGGAATATCTCGAAAGAACCGTCATTAAAGGCCGTACTCCCCAGTTCTGTGGTTTCCCGGTCATAAGCCAGACCAACCATTAGCTGCTCACTCAATTGAAAACCGAATAAGGCACTAACAGCCGCATCCCAGCGGTAGGCAGCCCCCAGTGAAAACTTTTCATTAAACAGGAAACTGGCCGATAGGTCCAATTGTATGGGTGCTCCGCTTACTACCTTGGTCAGCAGTGCAGGTTTAAATTTAGTATTGCTGCTCAGGTCTATCACATATCCCGTGATGAAATAAAAATTTATGCGTTCCGTAGACAAAAACTGCACAGAATTGGCATCGCGTTGGGAATTATCGAAATAATCCGACTCCAATAAATTCGGGGCAGATATCCCGGCGTAGAAGATATTCGTATGATAATATAAGCCAAGTCCTAAATTAGGGGAAAACCGGTTTTCAATGTTGTTGCCCTGTATAGGTTCATTGTCGAAATTACGCAATCCTTCAAAATCAAGGTTGAGCAAATTTCCTCCCGCTTTCAAACCAAAAGAAAGCTTGCCTTCCTCGGAAACGTCCAGCGTATAAGAGATTACGGCATCAAAATAAGTTTCCTGCACAACTCCATCCCCAATATTGTCATTCACAATCGATATTCCATAACCCAGTTTACTATTCCGGATAGGTGAATGTAAATTCAGGGTTTGGGTTTTGGGAGCCCCGTCCAGACCCACCCACTGGGAGCGGTACAGGGCAGCAATACTCAATTGCCCGCGAGAACCTGCATAAGCAGGGTTTACACTCATGGTATTGTACATGTACTGGGTATACTGTGCATCCTGCTGGGCATGTAATCCCGAAATCAGCATGCAGAGGAAAAATATCGAGGCTAAGAGCTTACTTCTAAACGTCATAGGTATGTTCGTTATTTACTAATATACAGATAACCTTTGTCTGTAATATTTTTCTGATCCTTTTGGTACTCAAATATATAGAAATAAACCCCGGCAGGAAGATATTCGTTTACACTTATCGTTGACCTGCCCCTTGACCTTCCATCGAAGACATTGGTGAGGTTATTGTAATTGTTACCCTCATAAACAACCACGCCCCAGCGGTTATAAATTTTCAGGGAATTGTTCAACGCCGCTTCCACCCCTCTGATAAACAGGAAGTCGTTTCTACCATCGCCATTGGGGGTCACCATTTGGTTTACCTCGATTTCCAGTGGGAATACATCCAGCTCAATGACCGTAGGATCATCCGGTTCTCCATCACCATTGGCATCAAAATCGGTAGGATTATTCGGATCATCAGAATCATCTGTTACTTCCCCTGTTGCACTGAAGGCATCTACGGTGGCCGAATTGATAAACACGCCCCGCTCCAGGTCCTGTAAGGTAATCTGATGCTCAGCCGTTACTTCAGCACGCTCCCCGGGATTTAATACCGATATGGGAGATCCACCGGTTATAACTGCATTGGGATCTGTCACTACAAGATTTTGAAGGATAAGGTTCCCTGTATTGATAACCGTAAGGGTATAGGTAACTACTTCCCCTTGCTGACTAAAAGTGGGGCTATCTGCAGCCTTAAGCAGGGACACCGAACCTATCTGTTCGATAATTGTAACCGTGGGATCATCCGGGTTTCCGTCCCCATCAGAATCCTGGTCGGTCGTATCGTCCGGATCGTCTGATAAACTACTGATAGGTTCCCCGTCAGGGACATCAGCCATTACAAAGGCCGAATTGCTAAAGCTGCCATTCTCTATATCGTCCTGAGTCAGGGTATAGCTCGCCGTAAAAGTAGTGCTGTCTGTAGCCCCGGGTTCCAGACTGGCCAAAGGCCCTCCGGAAACCGTAACCAAAGGATCTGTTACCTCAATATTCCCCAGGGTAACATTCCCGGTATTGGTTACAATAAAGGCATAGCTTATGGTTTCCCCTGCCTGGAAGATACCATCTTCATTTTCGTCATTGAAGGTATCTATCTTTTGCAGGGTGATACCCGGCATGGCAAGTGGTGGTTCTCCAAAATCGGTCACTGTAGGATCATCAGGATTGCCGTCCCCGTCGATATCGCGGTCGGTTGGGTCATCCGGGTCATCCGATAAACTGCTGATAGGTTCCGCATCAGGAACAGCTGCAGTCACTGTGGCACTATTGGCAAAACTGCCATTCTGTACATCTTCGGATGTAACCGTATAGGTAGCAGTAAAAGTTGTGCTATCCGTTTCACCTGGCTCCAGGCTAGACAGGGGTCCTCCGGAAACCGTTACCAACGGATCGGTTACAGTGATGTTCCCCAGGGTTATGTTCCCGGTATTGGTAACAATAAAAGTATAGCTGATTGTTTCTCCTGCCTGTACTTCCCCGTCCCCATTCTCATCGTTAAAGGTGTCAATCTTAAGTACCGTGATATTTGGCATAACAGGAGGCACGCCGAAATCGGTAACGGTGGGGTCATCGGGATTCCCATCCCCATCGATATCCCTGTCTGTGGGATCGTCCGGATCATCAGACAAACTGCTAACAGGCTCTCCATCTGGGATCTCCGCACTTACCGTCGCGCTATT
>JABDRK010000120.1 GCA_013041785.1 Eudoraea sp. | reverse complement strand
GCCATTACCGCAGGAATGGCACATGCAGTACCGGAAATCAGCGGGACTACACTTTTACCGCTAAGTCCAAAAGGCCTCATAACGCGGTCCATCAGAAAAACCACCCGGCTCATATACCCGGATTCTTCCAACAGGGCAATGAACAGGAACAAAAAGGCAATTTGGGGAATAAAGATTACTATGCCCCCAATCCCGGATAGGATGCCTTCGGCGATAAGGTTGGTAAAAGCCCCTTCCGGCAGGGTATTTTTAATCCATTCACTGGCTGCAGCAAATTGCTCATCTATAAAGTCCATGGGGTAGCTGCTCCAATCGTAAATCGCCTGAAATATGGTGAGCAGAATTACAAAAAAGATAAGATACCCAAAGATTTTGTGGGTAAGAACACGATCCAGGGTCGCCTGTACTCCTTTGGCCGCACTTCGGTCTACTTTATAGGCTTCATTGAGAATTCCGTTGATAAACTGATAGCGGTAAATGGTTTCCTTTTGCTGTAGGCGCTTCAGTTCTGATTTGGATTTGGTATCAAATGCACTCTTGATTTCAACCTGTTTCTTCTCTATGGGCGTAAAATTGACATCCTGAGTGATAACAAGCCACAGCTTGTAAATATCCTCGTTCGGGAAGACTTTTTGCAGGCGTTCGAAATAATCAGGAGCAATTTTGGAAGCGTTAAGGTTGGGTGCTACGGAAAGGTTTTTGTAATCTGCGATGAGTTCTTTGATACGATCAATGCCCTTATTTTTTCGGGTGCTGACCAGGGCAATCTTGGTGTCCAGGCGTTTCTCCAAAAGGCTGAGGTCAATTGTGATCCCCTTTTTAGGCATACGGTCTGCCATATTGATCACCAGCAGGGTGGGGATCTTCAAATCTTTAATCTGGGTAAAGAGCAGCAGGTTCCTTTTCAGGTTTTCCACATCGCTCACGACCACGGCCACATCCGGGTAGTCCTTGTCATTTTTATTGAGCAACAATTCTACCACAACGCTCTCATCCAGGGAAGTGGTATTGAGGCTGTAGGTTCCGGGCAAGTCCAGAATATGTGCTTTGACTCCTCTGGGAAGTTTACAAACACCCTCTTTTTTTTCAACAGTGATCCCGGGGTAGTTGCCTACCTTTTGATTGAGTCCCGTAAGTTGGTTAAAAACGGAAGTTTTACCCGTATTCGGATTCCCGATAAGCGCTACATTGATGCTTTTAGTCATGGGACGAAGGAGCTTCAATTAGGTCGATCTCGATATAACGGGCCATCTCCCTTCGTATGGCAATATGCGATCCGTTAACGTTTATGTATAGGGGGTCGCTTAGAGGGGCTACCTGAACCAGTTCAATTTCATTTCCAGGTAAACATCCCAGTTCCAGGAGTTTGATAGGAAGCAAATTATTTTGAAATTCCCGGATTACCCCGCGCTGTCCGTTCTTAAGATCCGCTACTGTGATTAACAACGCTTATTTAGATTAAATTTAAGTAAGGACAAAAATACGGGAAAAACACAGAATACAAAGGGATTTTTCTTAAAACCTGAGCCTGGGGAACAGGATTTGGTTTTACTCCCGATATGAGGCCTTCAGTATCTCCAGGTCTGCGAGCAATTCCTGAATTTCTTCGGAATTTGTGCCATCATAGGTGCCGCGTATCCTGCGCTCCTTGTCTACAAGGATAAAATTTTCCGTATGTATCATATCATAGGGCCCGCCGTCCCCGTCACTTTTTACCGCCAGGTATGATTTTCGGGCCAGTTCATATATCTGCTTTTTATCTCCGGTTACCAGGTTCCATTTGGCATCCCGCACTCCCTTTTCAAGAGCGTATTTCTTGAGTTGGGGCACGGAGTCGATTACCGGGGTCACGGAATGGGATAGCAGCAATACCTCATCATCTTCCAGAATTTTTTCCTGTATATCCGCCATGTTTTTAGTCATGATGGGACATATGGTGGGGCAGGTGGTGAAAAAGAAATCAGCCACATAGATCTTACCCTCGTAGTCCTCCTGGGTAACGATTTCCCCGTTTTGGTTAATAAGGGAAAAGTCGGCTATGGTATGGTATTTCTTCACGTGGGTCAGGGTGCTATCCACCAATTCCGGATTAAAATCGGCAGGTTGATAGACGGGCAGGGTTTTTTTGGGCTGCAGGGCATTGTAAAATAGGTAGAGGATTACCATGGACAAGCCAGCTAAGACTAACCCGAATAATTTGTATTTGGCAAAAAACCGTCGCATAACTACAGACTGCAAAGGTAATCTAAGGGAAGCAGGCATTCAAATCTACAGCCCAGTCCGTGCTGCTAAAAGTTTCTTAAAATCCGACAGCCTGCCAAACCTTTCTTTTCATAAGCCGCTGTAAAAGCGTACTTTTGTGCGTTTTAATGGCAAAATTATACCATGAGTCCCATCCTCATCAAAACCATACAGTTTTTCCTAAGCCTTTCATTGCTGATCGTTCTGCATGAGTTGGGCCACTTTATTCCGGCCAAGCTGTTCAAGACCCGGGTAGAAAAATTCTACCTGTTTTTTGATATTAAGTATTCCCTTTTCAAAAAGAAGATAGGGGAGACAGTCTACGGTATTGGTTGGTTACCGCTAGGTGGTTATGTGAAGATCGCGGGGATGATCGATGAAAGCATGGACACGGAACAAATGGCACAACCGCCGAAACCGTGGGAATTTCGTTCCAAACCGGCCTGGCAGCGCCTGATCATTATGCTGGGTGGGGTTACCGTCAATTTTGTGCTGGCCGTGATCATCTATATTGGGATGGCCTATGCTTATGGGGACCAGTTTATTCCCACAGACAGTTTGCGTGATGGGGTTTGGGTGACTGAAAAAAACATTGGTGACAAACTGGGCATTGAAACCGGAGATAAGATCCTGGCGATTGACGGGGAATATGTGGAAAATTTCAACAGCCTGCTTGGAGAGATCATCAATGGAAACACCATTACCATTGAACGCGGGGGGCAGGTCATAGAAAAGGAAATCCCGGTAGATTTTATTGCCACCCTGTTAGAGGACGAGGATAAGATACGCTTCCTGAGTCCGAGGATACCTTTTGTTATTGGAAATATCCCCGACAATTCTGCGAATAAAGACTCGGGAATAAAAGAAAAAGATCTTATTACTGCGGTTGGAGGAGAACAAGTAACTTATTTTGATGAGGTCAGGGAAGCCCTGAAGAACTACAGCGGGCAGAATACCATGCTGACTGTGGAACGCGAGGGTCGCCTGGAACAGATTCCCGTTGTGATCAGCGACTCTGCAACCATTGGAATTTATCAGGGTGCGATGACTTTTGCTGACCTTGAAGAAAAAGG
>JABDRK010000075.1 GCA_013041785.1 Eudoraea sp. | reverse complement strand
CATCAACTTCGAGGACAGCTATACCCTCAGTGTCAATACGCCGATTATGGCCATTGATACAGCACGTTTTGCGATGATGGATCAGGATTCCCTGGCGATTCCTCTTGAAATGGAACTGGATTCTTTGAACAACCGTGTAAACATAGGGTTCACCAAAGAGGCCAATGCCAGATATCTGATCAATCTCTTTCCGGGGGCGATAACCGACTTTTTCGGGGCCACCCATGACACCCTCAATCTTCGGCTTACGACAGGAAGCTATGCGGATTATGGCAACTTACGATTAAATCTGGCAGGGGAAGTTAAATATCCGCTGATCGTGCAATTAACCAACGAACAGGGGATGACCAGTCGGGAAATTTACGCAACCGAACCCCGGGTATTTGAGTTCAACACCATTGAACCGGCACGCTACCTGATCCGACTCATTTTCGACACTAATCAAAACGGCAAATGGGATACCGGAGATTACCTGAAAAAACTCCAGCCGGAGCAGGTATTGTATTACGGCAAAGTCCTGGAAGTAAGAGCGAATTGGGAGCTGGAAGAAACCTTCACTGTTCAATACTAAAAGAATCCCTGTCGGCCAGGAACTGCAGTTTTTCCCGGTTTCGTTTCAAATGCGCCTTATTTAATGTTGCGTGAAGTGTTGTTTCCTCCCGGGAGAATGCTACCGTATTTCCCAGGCAGTCGTAAACCGCGGAATGTCCCGGGTATTGGTGTCCATTTAGGTCTGCTCCAACACGGTTTACTCCAACGCAATAGGCCATGTTTTCAATGGCCCTTGCCTTAAGTAAAGCATCCCAGGCATCAATCCTGGGTTCCGGCCAGTTTGCCACATAAACCAAAAGATCGTAGTTTTCTGTATTTCTGGACCATACGGGAAACCTAAGATCGTAACAGATCAAAGGGCAAATCCGGAACCCCTTAAAATCGAAGAAAAGCTTTTCACTTCCGGCCTGGTACTTCTGGTCTTCTCCCGCCAGGGTAAAGGTGTGCCTTTTGTCATATTGGCCTACAGTACCTACAGGCGTTGCCAAAAAAAGGCGGTTAAAATATTTCCCTTCCTCGGTATAGACAATACTGCCCATGATTCCGGCATTGTGTTTTTTGGCTTGAGCTTTCATCCAGTTCAGACTAATGGGTCCTTCGTCGGCAGGGATTGTTTCGGGAGCCATGGTAAATCCTGTAGTAAACATTTCCGGGAGAATAATTAAATCAACCTCCTCTTTCAGGGCCTCCAGTTTATCGGAAAGCAGCTTCCGGTTTGTTTGGGGATCCTCCCAAACCAAAGAAGTTTGAACCAGGGCTATACGCAACTCTTCCATTTGTGGTAAATTAGTTATTGCTTTACTCCAACAGCGAAATTATGGAAGTAAATCCCTGCATTTTGGCGTGATCCAGAGCCGTTTGTCCGCGCATATCTTTAAGCTGGCGATTGGCTCCGTGTTCCAGGAGGAGACGCACAATGGATTCCTTGTTGAAGGTGGCGGCATAAATCAGACAGGTACCCCCCATAGCATTTTGTTCGTTTACGTCGGCACCCGCTTCAATAAGTATTTTAGCCACCTCTTTAAATCCCTTGAAACAAGCCCCCATCAACGCACTGTTGCCCGTTCCGTCTTTTTGGGCAACATGAGCTCCCTTTTCCAATAACATGGCCACTAGTTCTTTATGATCATAATAAGCGGCCAGGACAAGCGGAGTGTATCCTTTAGCATCTTTGGTATTTACAAATTGCGGATGTTCCGATAATGACCTGCTTACGCTGTCAATATTACCCCCTCGGATAGCTTCAAAAAATGCATCTAATTCCATGTCCCTAAAAATACGGAAAATGATATTGGACTGGTAATCTTGTTTTATTTGCAATTCCCATAACCGCAAAATTGGATTTGACTACGTATGCTGATGGTTTTACAACATTTTTTTGATGTAATTTCTTACGTTACATGAAATAATGTAATTTTAGAAATAATCAAAGTCTACCCTATTGGAATCAATAACTGCCAAATTTACGATAAGGCAATCTCCATTTTCAGTTGCAGTATTGGACAGCAATGGAAATATTCTCAATTATTCGAACCGCTTCGCGGAAGAGATCGATCATCAGGAAGACCTGACAGGTCAGGACTATTTTACCATGGTTCCTCATGTCCCTCATGCTTTTAAAAAGATCAACAAGGATTACTTTGAAGGAAAATCGACCAAAACAGAGGTGAGCCGCTTTATCCCACTTCAAGGTCTGCCCCAATGGTATGAATGGAAGCTCAGCTATTGGACCGGGGATAATGATCAATTTGGCGGGCTCATGATCCATTTCGAAGAAGTTACTGAATCTCACAGAGATAGAGAATTGATAAGCAGGGC
>JABDRK010000062.1 GCA_013041785.1 Eudoraea sp. | reverse complement strand
TCGGATGTTACCCGTATGCTGTTTATGTCGGCAGACATGACCAAACTCCAGGAAGACAAAGAGGCATTAGCCAAACCCGGAGATATCTGGAATTATTCATCAGGCACTTCCAACCTGCTTTCGGGGGTGCTTCGTCAGCAATTCCCAAGCCATCAGGAATACCTGAATTTTCCCTATCAGGAGCTAATCGACAAAATAGGGATGTCAACCATGCTAATTGAAGCAGATCTGTCCGGTAATTTTGTGGGGTCTTCCTATGCCTGGGCCAGTACGCGCGACTGGGCGAAATTTGGCTTGCTGTATTTACACAACGGGCATTGGAACGGGGAACAGCTCTTTGATAAAAACTGGGTAGCGTATATCTCCAGGCCCACAGCCCATTCGGACGGCACCTATGGGGCGCATTTCTGGTTAAACGCCGAAGGTAAATATTCCGGCGTACCACGCGACCTGTATTCAGCAAATGGATATCAGGGACAGTATGTGTTCATTATCCCCTCGAAAGACCTGGTCATTGTACGCACAGGGCTTGCCGAGCCCCCGGATTTTGATCTGAATACCTTTCTGAAGGAGATTGTAGCTGCTTTTCCATAGCCAAAAAAACACCATATAACACAAATCCACTCCTTCACCACATAAATCCTTACCCTCACAACAATAATTTCCTGCCACAGGTAAAAGGAGGTAAGTTTACTATGTATTTAAAAAAGGAGTTAATTTTTTCATTTTCATATAGTGTTCTCGTAAAAGGGTCCTGATCGAAAGACAGGGCTCTTTTTAGTTTAGCCCGTTTTTATATTTCCTAAGGGATCCACTTATCCTTCCCGAATTTAGGTTTACGCTTTTCCAGAAAGGCATTTCTACCCTCAACAGCTTCATCGGTCATGTAGGCCAGGCGTGTAGCTTCCCCGGCAAAAACTTGCTGCCCTACCATTCCATCGTCCGTAAGGTTCATGGCAAATTTGAGCATCTTGATCGAAATAGGAGATTTTTCAAGGATTTCCTGAGCCCATTCATAAGCGGTATCCTCGAGTTCTTCATGGGGAATTACAGCGTTAACCATCCCCATCTCATACGCTGCCTGGGCATCATAGCTCCTTCCCAGAAAGAAAATTTCTCGCGCCTTTTTCTGTCCAACCATTTTAGCAAGGTAGGCAGATCCGTAGCCTCCATCAAAACTGGTCACATCCGCATCTGTTTGTTTAAAGAGTGCATGCTCCTTACTGGCCAGGGTAAGGTCGCACACCACATGCAGGCTGTGGCCTCCCCCTACGGCCCATCCGGGTACTACAGCAATAACAACCTTTGGCATAAAACGTATCAGACGCTGCACCTCAAGGATATTTAATCGGTGGTAACCATCGTCGCCCACATACCCTTTATGGCCGCGGGCACGTTGGTCTCCCCCACTGCAAAACGCATACACCCCGTCTTTTGGTGATGGGCCTTCTGCGGAAAGTAAGATCACCCCAATGCCTGTATCTTCCTGCGCATCGTAAAAGGCATCGTATAATTCGCTCGTTGTTTTGGGTCGGAATGCATTCCGTACCTCGGGTCGGTTAAAAGCTATACGCGCAACCCCATTACTCTTTTTATAGGTAATGTCTTCAAATTCCTTTACCGTTTTCCAATCCGCTTTCATGCTTTAGGTGTTTTACTGCTTAAAGATATCGACTTATTTTATTTTCCTGAGTCTTACTGCAAGGCTTTTAACTTGTTCTTACAGCTGATCCAGCGCGACATATATTTGGTACTTTGCAAGCTATGGTGATGGAGCATGGCCCCAATAAAATTCATCGTGCGATGTGCTTCCAGCCGTGCAGACAATTGCGCTACAGTCGAGTACAATTCCTTCCTATGATGATGGCCGTCAAACTTGGCCTCCAAAACATCAAACCCGATGGCCTGCAACAGCAACCATTCCTTTTCATTTTGGTACAGCCTTACGGCTTCTCTGGCAAACTCCTCAGGCTGGTCAAAAACAAATTCCCCGGCTATACTGTGATCCAGAATTCCTTCTGCCCCAACTGAGGTTGTAATGGATGGGGTGCCGTTCTCCAGTGCCAAAAGCAATTTTCCCTTCAGACCAGCCCCGAATCTCAGGGGTGCCAGATTAATTCTGGCCTGTTGCATAGCCGTATGGGCGTTTTCGACATACCCATGTATATGAAATCCGAGTTTTGGGGCATGCAGGGACCTTACTTTTTCCGGTAGGTAGGCTCCATAGACATTTATTCTTGCCGCGGGCATTAATTCCCTGATAATTGGCCAGACACTTGTTCTCAGGTACTGGATGGCATCCAGATTGGGCAGGTGTTTTCCATTACCGATAAAAACAAAGTCCTTTCTCGCGTCAAATGAAGCTATTTTATCGATCGATTTATAATCGGTCTTTGTCCACAACGGAAGATATAACAGTAATTCCCGGGGAACTTTTAATTCATCTTCGAGCAACTGCATTTCGTGTTTTGAGATGATCAGTGAAAGATCACAGCGATAGATACTGGCCAGCTCCCTTTTGGTTTCCTCGAGACGCAACCAGGCTGTGATGTCAAATGGGACTTGCTGCTCCAGGGCCTGTTTCCTTGCACTTCGTAGTGAATGCAGGTCTTCTGTATCCAACAGGCGAAGGGCATTGGGAACCTTATCCGCTACACGCCACCCGAACTGTTCCTCGGTGATAAACCGATCAAACAGCACCGTATCGGGTTTTAATTCTTCCAGAAAAAGGTCAAAGGCTTCATCGTTCAAACGGATCTCCTGAACAGTGATTCCCATGGTTTCAAGGTCTGCACCGTTTTTCGTTCTCCCGGCTGTACTGGCAAATGTCAGGTCCCAGCCAGATTGGATAAAAGAATCGATGAGTTGCATCATGCGAACGCCAGCTGCAGTTGCTTTAGGTTCGGGCCAGCTCAGGCCCAGGATAAGAAGTTTTCGCCTGGCCATATTTCAAACCTTACATCCTGGCCGCAAATTTCTGGGAGATTTTAAGACGTAGCTTGCGCTCGTAATCTTCTTCCAGCCATTCCTTGTAGTTCTTGGTATTGTTCATGATACAATAACAATATTGCCGGACGCGATAGGAGATTTCTTCTTTGAGCTTTTTGGCCAGTATCCGTGCATCAAAAACATCTTCGCTATTTTCCACACAAATCCTGGCATGCTGCTCGATGCTCCGCTCCAAAACGGTTTTGGACTTTAACCCTTTGGCAAATGCCGCCTTGTATTCCTCTTTGATATCGAAATCGATGTCGGTAGATTTGCTGAATTCTGCCCTGAGGTCTTTAGGCATCTCATAAACAAATTCCCGTTCAATATCTTCATCATTCTTGATG
>JABDRK010000043.1 GCA_013041785.1 Eudoraea sp. | reverse complement strand
GCCTAGATCCATTTTGCGAAATAGCAAGACGCAAGTGCTTGCCTCCTTCTCCTACCCGTTTAGCATATCCCGTATCCCTCAGGTCATCGGCCATAAACAGGGGAGTCATATTGCCGGGACCAAAAGGTGCAAATTGTTTCAGTATTCTCAGGAGTTTAGGGTTAATTTGATTTAAGGAGATTGGAGTGTCTATGACAATTTCCGGAGTCAATAATTCAGGGTCTATTGTTTCTGCAACCACCGCTTCAAAACACGCCTTAAATTCCTCATAGCGATCTTCCAGTAGCGTAAGTCCAGCCGCATATTTATGGCCTCCAAATTGCTCTATAGTGTCCGAACACTGTTCAAGTGCACGATATACATCGTACCCTTTTACCGAACGTGCAGAAGCTGCCAGTTTCCCATTACTTTTCGTAAAAACAAGCGTGGGTCTGTAAAAAGTTTCTGTGAGACGGGAAGCTACAATGCCAATGACCCCTTTGTGCCAGGAATCTTTGTACACTACTGAAGTATAGCGGTCTTCTTCGCCCATCTCGGTAATTTGGGACAGAGCTTCTTCTGTAATCTGTTGATCAAGTCCTTTGCGCTCCTGATTGAATGTTTCTATTTCAATTGCAAAATCCCGAGCAGATTCAAGTTGATCCTCCACAAGTAAGCCAACCGCGTAATTTCCGTGTTTCATCCTCCCTGCAGCATTGATGCGCGGGGCAACAATGAAAACTACGTCCGAAGTCGATATGCTTTTCTTTTTGATCTGGTCGATCAGCACCTGTAACCCTGGTCTGGGATTCTGATTCAGCACCTGCATACCCAGGTGCATAAGTACGCGGTTCTCCCCCGTCACAGGTACAATATCCGCGGCAATGGCAACGGCAACCAAATCCAGGAAAGAAGGGAGTTCTGCACTATCCGGATTCAGGGTTTGCTGCAAGGCCTGAATAAGTTTAAACCCGATTCCACAGCCACATAACTCCTGGTAGGGGTAATCGCAATCCTGGCGTTTGGGATCGAGCACGGCAACCGCTTCGGGTAATTCTTCTCCGGGCCTGTGATGATCGCATATAATGAAATCTATTCCTTTTTCCCTGGCATATGCTGTTTTGTCGATGGCCTTGATCCCACAATCCAAAGCTATGATCAGGGAAACACCATTATCCCAGGCATAGTCAATCCCCTGGTAAGAAATCCCGTAGCCCTCCTGATAACGATCCGGTATATAGGTTGCCACCTGGGTATAAAACTGTTTCAGATATGAGAATACCAGGGCTACGGCGGTGGTGCCGTCTACATCGTAATCTCCGTAAATCAGGATCTTTTCGTTGGCTGCTATGGCTTTTTCTATACGCGCAACCGCCGGATGCATATCTTTCATCAGGAAAGGATCGTGGACGTCTTTCCATTCGGGTCTGAAAAACAAGCGGGCTTCCTCATAGCTGGAAATTCCACGCTGAACCAACAGGAAAGCTACCTGAGGTTCAACCCCCAGTTCCGCTGCCAGTGATTGCACCTGAGATGCTTCGGGTTTGGGTTTTAATATCCAGCGCATTGTAATCTAAAAAGCATAAAAGTTAAGGAGTCTGTCTGCAGTTATCCAACAGCCGATTACTCTCCTTCAGTGAATAAAACTATATGAATGCCCTTATTCCTGGTGGAAAATGGTCTCAATATTGACCTTAGCAAACCTTCTGAACATTTCCATGACCCCGCAGTATTTCTCAACGGAAAGGGCTACTGCCCGCTGCAGCTTCTTTTCCTCCAGTTGCTCTCCGTAAAAGTGATACTCCAGCGTAACCACATCATAGTATTTAGGGTGTTCCTCGGTGAGGTTTGCGTTCACCTCAATGGTAAAGTCCCGTACGGCCAGCTTCATCTTCCGGATCATCATGGCTACGTCAAGACCAGAGCATCCGGCAAGACTGGAAAGCATCAACGCCTTGGGACGCAATCCTTTTCCCTCTCCCCCGGCTTCAGAACCCGCATCAATTATAAATTTATGTCCTGATGGGTTATTGCTTTCAAAGGCCATATTACCGAGCCATTTGGTAGTTATGTGATTTGTAGTGCTCATATTTTTTTGTTTCTTGTACTGGAAGTAAAAATACACTAAATCACAGGAAGATGCCATTAGTTAAACCGCTTGACCCAAGCCATGATAAAGAAACCCGGAAGCTGGCTGAATTTTTTAATGAAACCCTAGGGTTTTGTCCGAATTCTGTGCTTACCATGCAGCATAGACCGGCTATTTCCAAGGCCTTTATCAATCTCAATAAGGCGGTAATGGCCAATGAGGGTAGGGTTACTTCTGCCCTGAAAAGGATGATTGCCTGGGTAAGTAGCAACGCAACCGGATGCCGGTATTGCCAGGCACATGCCATACGGGCTGCAGAACGCTACGGAGCCGAACAAGAACAACTCGACAATATTTGGGAATACCGGACACATCCCGCATTTTCAGAAGCAGAGCGGGCAGCACTGGATTTTTCTTTAGCCGCTTCCCAGGTGCCCAATGCTGTAGGGGAAGATATTAAAGAGCGCCTGTACCAATACTGGGATGAAGGGGAGGTCGTTGAAATGCTCGGGGTAATTGCCCTTTTTGGCTACCTGAACCGTTGGAATGACTCCATGGGGACCACCATCGAAGAAGGTGCTGTTGACAGTGGGCTGCAATACCTGGGAAAACACGGGTGGGAAAAAGGAAAGCACGCTTAGGGAATTCAATGGGGTTTAACGTACTACCGGCTTAACCGAATTAGTTAATCATTTCTTCCCCTGAACTACAAGAACGAGTTCCCCTTTCACGGTATGGGTTTCAAAATGCGTTCGCACTTCTTTAATAGAGCCGCGAATGGTCTCCTCAAATTTCTTACTTATTTCCCGGGAAATAGAAATGGCCCGGTCTTCTCCAAAATGAAGAGCCATTTGGGTCAGGGTCTTCACAACACGGTGAGGCGACTCGTAGAAAACCATAGTTCGTTCTTCTTCTGCCAACTGGCTCATGCGGGTTTGCCTTCCCTTTTTTGGCGGAAGGAACCCCTCAAATACAAAGCGGTCGCAGGGGAGTCCGCTCATCACAAGAGCAGGTACGAAGGCTGTAGGGCCCGGAAGGCAGGAAACTACAATCCCGGCTTCAATACAGGCCCTGGTAAGCAGAAAGCCCGGGTCTGAAATCCCGGGGGTGCCTGCATCTGTAATCAATGCCATTTGAGTGCCACTGAGCATTTGATCAACCAAATGTGGAACCTGTTTATGTTCATTGTGCATGTGATGGCTTTTCAAGGGGGTATCGATGCCAAAATGCTGCAGTAAATTTTTACTGGTCCGTGTGTCTTCCGCCAGTATTAGGTCAACTTCCTGCAGGGTCTTTAGCCCACGCTGCGTGATATCTTCCAGATTGCCTATGGGTGTAGGAACAATATAAAGCACCTTTTTGTAAGGGTTAGGTTACTTAAAATAAGAAGCCGAAAGTTCTCAGTACAAGTAACTTCCGGCTAAATGCTATCAAGACAGAATCCTTTTAAACAAACCGCCGTTCAATAAGGGCCATAAATCGGGATTCATATTCTTCTTTGCCTTCCCAATTATTATAATCGGGTTTTATCAGATTTTCAATAAAAGCACGTGAGCGCTCTTCAGAATCGATGGTGTTTAGCTGAGAAATAACCCGGTTAAAATCTTCAGCGCTATCCCGAAACAAATGTTTTACAAAAGCCAGGCGGTCGTTCAGGTCTACCTTGATCTTGCGATCCGCCAATCGGTCGTTTAGGGATTTGGCTTCGGGCTGTTCATCCT
>JABDRK010000002.1 GCA_013041785.1 Eudoraea sp. | reverse complement strand
ATTTTTATGCCTCCGTGGATAGCCTTAAAGCGTCTGGTAAAGCCGAAGAATTGGAATGGGAGCTTACCAATCAGGTAAAAAAAGCCCTCGCAGCAGGCATAGATGTGACGCATCTGGATGCCCATATGGGTGCTGCAGTAAGCCGGACCGATTTTCTGGCTGCCTATATGCGTGTAGGGCTGGCTTTTGAACTTCCTGTTTTGTTGGACCAAAGGATATTTGAGATTTCGGATCCTGAAGTGAAAAACCTGATAAATGATAATACGGTAGTTATGGATAATATCCTGTCTATGGGTCCGCAGGATTTTGAAGCCGGAGCTGATGGATTTTACGAGAAAATATTAAAGGATTTGCCGGCTGGTCTGAATTGCCTGCTGATCCACCTGGCTTATGAGGACCAGGAGATGAAAGCCATAACCGCAGGCCATTCCTACTGGGCCGCAGACTGGAGGCAGGCAGATTTCGATTTCTTTATGAGTGAAAAATGCCGGGCGCTCCTCGAAAGGGAAAATATAATCCTTATTAGCTGGCGCGAATTACGCGATGGGATAAGCAGAAATAAATAGGAATTTTAACATTAGATTTGCTTAATCCATAGTGCTAAGCGCGTTTTTTTTGATAATTTTAAAGGAAATCTCTGATTTTACAACTATCACCTTAAAATAGTAAATATGCCAACTTTTGAATTAAAAGTCAATGGGGTTAAAAATTCTGTTGATGTTAGCGAAGATACTCCCTTGATGTGGGTATTACGAGATCACCTTGATTTGCTGGGAACCAAATATGGTTGCGGTGTAGCACTTTGCGGTACCTGTACGGTTCACGTGGATGGAACTGCTATGCGCAGCTGTGCACTTACCCTGTCGCAGGTTGAGGGAAAAGAAATAACGACCATAGAGGGGCTTTCTGAAGACGGGACACATCCCGTACAAGAGGCCTGGAAGGAAATTGACGTACCGCAGTGCGGTTACTGTCAGGCAGGACAAATTATGACGGCAGCAGCCTTTCTCAAGGAAAATCCAAATCCGAGCGAGGAAGAGATCAAAACGGCCATGAATGGCAACCTGTGCCGATGTGCATCTTACAACAGAATTTACAGGGCGGTTGAACTGGCTGCTTCTAAAATGTAATAAAATCAATTTAAAACGAGAACAATGGCAAATCAAAAACCTTCTTTACCTTTTAGCAGAAGAGAATTCATGCGCACCAGTTCTTTGGCCGGTGGTGGCCTTTTAATTGGTTTTAACCTGTTCCAGGCATGTAAGCCCGAGGCCAAAGCGCCTATAGACCTGGCTTCCCTGGATTATAAAGACTTTAATGCCTTTATCATGATTGCTGATAATGGAGCAGTCACTATATTTTCTCCAAATCCCGAAATAGGGCAGGGAGTGAAAACCTCAATGCCTATGATCATTGCAGAAGAACTGGATGTTGCATGGGATATGGTGCATGTTGAGCAGGGTATCCTGGATACCAACAATTATACCCGTCAGGTAGCAGGGGGTAGCCAATCCATAAGATTTGGCTGGGAACCCCTGAGACAAACAGGTGCAACGGCACGACAAATGCTGGTTAATGCGGCTGCGGCAAAATGGGGGGTAGATCCTTCTGAATGCAGTACAAGTGAAGGGGTGATTACCAATGCGGCAGGAGAAACCCTGGGTTATGGAGAAGTGGTAAATGAAGCTGCACAGCTGGAAATTCCGGAAGACGTGAAGCTAAAAGATGTAAATGAGTATAAAATTATCGGCACAGATGCCCAAAATGTGGACATAGATGAGATCATCACCGGTAAACCGCTCTTCGGAATGGATTACAAACAAGAGGGCATGCTGATTGCATCGGTTATGCGTCCTCCTGCATTTGGCCAGAAGCTCGACTCCTTTGACGATAGCGAAACCCGTAATATTCCCGGGGTAGTAGATGTAATTAAATTTGGGGATAAGATTGCCGTGCTTGCCAATGATACCTGGACAGCTATGAAGGGTAAAAATGCATTATCTGCTAACTATGTAGAAGGAACCAAAGGCGAAAGCACTGAAGATCACGACCGGCTCCTTATGGGACTGCTGGATGGCAACAAATTCAATACATTGCGTTCAGACGGAAATGTGGAAAAAGCGTTTGCAGCGGCAGATCAGATCCTGGAACGCACCTATGAATCGCCCTTCCTCCCTCACAATTGCCTGGAGCCCATGAACTTTTATGCCAATGTAACCGAAGACAAAATACATTTGGTCGGGCCTACCCAAACTCCGGAAGGCACAGCCAGGCACATTGCTGGTTTATTGGAACGGGACTTTGAAGAAGTGCACCTGGAAATGACACGTCAGGGTGGTGGCTTCGGAAGGCGTTTATACGGGGATTTTGCTGTGGAAGCTGCCGAAATTTCCAATTTGGCCAAAAAGCCCGTACAGGTGGTCTTCTCCAGGGATGATGATATGGCCGATGGGATTTATCGTCCTGCAATCAAATATCGGATTAAAGCCGGAATCAAGGATGGAAAAGTAACGGCTTACCACCTCAAGGAAGCCTCTATTAACTCCAATATGTATGGCCTAATCCCTAATTTCTTCCCTGCGGGAGC
>JABDRK010000001.1 GCA_013041785.1 Eudoraea sp. | reverse complement strand
GTCTCCGGCAACGTCTTCATCAGTGAGGTATAAAGGATAAAATATCAAGATGACCCATATCATAGGATAAGAGTGAAAACTCTTCATAATTTAGGATTCCAATTAAGGAATTAATGGGCGATATTACCTTCTTGATCCTTGGTGTTTTTGGTCTCTGGGTGGGCACAGAATTTGCTATCAACAGTGCGGTTAAGATCAGCAGGTATTTCCGGCTATCAGAATTATTTATCGGACTAACCATAATGGCCTTTGGAACAGATCTTCCAGAACTTGTAGTGGCCATTGAGGGCTCTATCTACAATCTGAAAGGGGCTGATGTATCAGGAGTTATCACTGGGAATGCCATTGGTAGTTCCATTTGCCAGATCAGTATAATCGTCGGCGTTATTGCCCTGTTTTATTTTGTCACAGTAGGGAGAATCCAGGTGAGACAATTGGCCACAGAACTTATCGGTTCAATTATCTTACTGTCCCTGGTAGCTTTTGACAATATAATCACATGGAATGACGGCGCTTTGCTTTTAATAGCGTTCCTGATGTACATATACACCCTGACTCAACGGGAAAGAAAGCGCAGAAAAAAGGAAGAAGTAGTCAGGGAAAAATTACGGCCGGGCATTTGGGTCCAATTTCTATTCCTGGCAGGAAGCCTGGGGATAGTCATTATCAGTTCAGACCTTGCCCTTAGTCAGGCCCTGATTATCGCAGAGCAATGGGATATCGGACAAACCTTCATCGGTTCCATTCTAATTGGTTTAGGAACCAGCCTTCCCGAACTTGCCCTTTCTCTGAATGCCATTTCAAAAGGCCAAACCAGTCTTTCTGTCGGCAACATCGTGGGCAGCAACATCTTTGATCTATTAGTCCCGCTGGGAGTTGGCTCCCTGATTTCGTCTATAAAAGTGGATTCATCCATTCTGCTGTTTGACCTTCCGGTATTGTTTATTTATAGTGTAATATTTATTTGGTTTCTAATTCGTAAAAAAGGAGTGCAAAGGCACGAAGGAATTGCCCTTGTAATCCTATATTTGGTATATGCCTTTGGTAAACATTTCCTCAACTAATTTTGATAAAAATTACCTGGCCAACATTACGCCTTCATTGAAGTTTTTCGGCATACTGAAAAATACGATGCTGGCTTTGGTAATTTCCCTGTATGCTCTGACGGCCACCTGCCAGGTAATGGAGCGTCCAACACTTGCGGCAGGTGTGGTGGAAGGCGATGTGCGCATAGACGGATTACTGGATGAACCCTCCTGGGCCAAAGCGCCCGTCCTGGATAGCTTTCTAACAACCGTACCCGTTGAAAAAGGGCAACCTTCTGCAAGGACTTTGGTCCGCGTACTGGCCGATGAAAAATTCCTGGTAATTGGGATAGACTGTCAGGATCAAGCCCCTGAGGATATTGTGCGTTTCTCTAAAATCAGGGATGCCGATATCGACGAGGAAGACCATGTTAAAATTGTGCTCGATTCTTTTTTAGATGGTCAGTCGGGCTATATTCTGGCCGTGAACGCCAATGCTGCTCGTTACGATGCCCTTGTTTCCAACAGGGGGGAATCTGAAAATGAGGATTGGGATGCGATCTGGGAAGCTCGCGTAGCCTTGAATGACGATGGATGGTCTGTAGAGATCAAGTTACCCATACAGAGTATTTACTTTAATAAGAATATTAGTCAATGGGGTTTCAATATAGAAAGAAGGATTCAGAGGAACCAGGAAACCATTCGATGGGCCAATGTGCAGCGTGACCAGTTTTTTGGACAGACCAGCAGGGCCGGATTGCTTACCAACCTCCCAAAATTTAATTACGGTCTGGGACTCAATGTGAGGCCCTCGCTTGTGGGATCATTGAATAAGGATGGGGCAGGGGCACCTACAAACACTAATTTCGAAACAAGCCTGGACGCCAGTCAGCGTTTGGGCCCCAATGTTCTGGCCACGGTTACCGTGAACACGGATTTTGCGGAAACGGAGGTGGACACCCGACAAACCAATCTAACCCGATTTCCCTTATTCTTTCCCGAGAAACGGACTTTTTTCCTGGAGGGGTCTGATATCTTTGAATTTGGTTTTGGAACGGGACGAAGCACTATACTTCCCTTTTTCAGCAGGCGTATTGGGCTTTTTGGTGCGAGTCAGGTACCCATAATCGCAGGTGGGAAAGTGAATGGCAGAATTGGCAAAACCGCTTTTGGGGGTTTGGGCATACGCACTAATTCTTTTGATTCTGATGGAGCATCCTACGATGCCACCAATATGGGGGTAATGCGAGTTCGTCATAATGTTCTCGGAGAAAGTTCAGTGGGAATGATCTCCACTTTTGGAGATCCTCTAGGCAGGGAGGGGAGTTGGATGTCCGGTTTGGATTTCACCTATCAGACCACAAGATTTGGTGGCGATAAGAATTTTATCGCCGGTGCCTGGGCGATGTATGCAGATCGGGCTGACCTGACTGATGATCGGTCTGCTTTCGGTTTCAAGCTGGATTATCCCAATGATAAGTGGGATGTGGCCCTTACTTATTCCAGAATTGGTAAAGATTTCGATCCTTCCCTGGGATTTGTACCCAGAAAAGGGGTTCACTTCACCCGTTTAGGAGCAATATATGCCCCAAGACCCGAATGGCCTTTGGTAAGGCAAATGTTCCATCAATTTTTTCTGACCTATATCAAGAATATTCAGGGAGAATGGCAGTCGTATAGTGTATTTACAGCCCCCGTTAACTGGAGGCTGGAAAGTGGCGACCGTATAGAAATTAACGTCAGGCCTGCAGGAGAAAACATTGTAGAACCTTTTGAAATTGCTGATAATGTGGTGATTCCGGTTGGTAAGTACAATTTTATGCGATACCGCCTGGAAGCGGAATTTGCTGCCAAAAGACGAGTCAATGGACAAGCTACATGGTGGTTTGGTTCTTTTTATGACGGGACCCTGGATGAATTTGAGCTGGAGTTAAACTGGAATCCCAGTTCCCTGTTGGGATTTGAGTTTAGTGGTCAAAGAAATATCGCCCGCTTGCCCTGGGGGGACTTTGATCAGACCCTGGCCGGAATGCGTGTGCGGTTCAACGTTACCTCCGATTTGCAGCTCAATAGTTATGTTCAGTACGATACTGACAGTCGGGTTTTGGGTATCAATGCCAGGATACATTGGATCTTTTCTCCCCTTGGGGATGTTTTTCTGGTATTCAACCACAATACCCTGAATGACCTGAACGACCG
>JABDRK010000397.1 GCA_013041785.1 Eudoraea sp. | reverse complement strand
CCTACCGGAAACCTGGACCCCCAGACCAGTGTGGAAGTGATGAAGGTACTCCAGGAAATCAATCAAACCGGACGTACCATCCTGATGGCTACGCACGACTATGCCCTTATTTTAAAATACCCGGCTAAAACGCTGAAATGCGAAGGCTCCAGGGTATTTGAAGTTGTTCAGAAAGCCGTTTAACAACCCCCGTTTCGTGTTATTCAAAAAACAGGAGAATCAACAGGCAAAAAAGGCCAACCCGATCATTGGCGTGCTGTTGTTTTTCATTTCCGTTTTCCTCCTGATCGTTACGGGACCCCTTGGATTTATCTACGGATTGTTTCATAAGCTTTTTACCCAGGGGCTATCCGGCATTGGAACCTACGCATTAAAAATTGCCGTATCCATAGACCAGTTGGGGAATGTTATTATGCAGCACTTGCTCAACATGCTTTGGATAAAAAAGGAAGGATATAAATTCGGGAACCGTGATGAGACTATCTCCAGTGCCCTGGGGCGTAACCGGGTTTTAGGCACCCTGACCGGTTTCGGACGCCTGATTGACAAAATACTGGACCTTATCGACCCGAATCACAGCCTGAATTCCATTGACTATTATGTGGAACCCAGTGAGGACATCATCGACAAAATCGCCTGGGTAAGGGTGATGGATAATAAAGTGCTTTGTGTTCGCAGTAAAGGAAAGGAATTATTCTACTTGCCAGGAGGCAAACGGGAGGCTGGAGAATCAGACATACAAACCCTTATCCGGGAAATAAAGGAAGAACTCAATGTTATGCTCATTCCTGAAAGCACACAACTTATAGGGGCCTTTCAGGCAAAGGCAGATGAACAACCCAGTGGAGTGCTGGTCCGGTTGCGGTGTTATACAGCCAATTATACAGGGGCATTGGAACCGCAGACAGAAATTGAGGAATTGGCCTGGATAGCCTATGCAGAGCGACATAAAGTCTCGGAAGCCGGACAAGCGGTATTTCATCATCTTAGGAAGGTAGGCGAATTGTAGTGGCTTTTTGTTACATTTATCACCACTGAGAAAAAATCAAACCAAACCAGATTAGACATTAATGAAAGTACTCGGAATTGATATCGGAGGTTCAGGAATGAAAGGGGCCCTCGTAGACTCTGTGACGGGGGAAATGCTTACCGAAAGATTCAGGATTCCCACCCCTCCCTCAAGAAAACCAGAAGAGATGGCCGAGGTCGTCAAACAAATCGTTGAACATTTCAACCATAAAGGCCCTGTGGGCGTTGGTTTTCCAACGATAATAAAACATGGGATCTGCAAGTCCCCGGGGAATTTGCACAAAAGCTGGATGAATGTAAATGTCAAAGAGCTCTTCAGCAAAGCCACGGGATTGCCTGTAGCTGTAATCAACGATGCCGGTGCAGCAGGCTATGCCACTATGAATTATGGGGTGGGCAAAGACAAAGAAGGCTTTGTAATCATGATCACCATCGGAACCGGTCTCGGTAGCGGGGCATTTTTCAACGGCGAGTTAATTCCGAATTTTGAACTGGGTCAAATACCTTATAAGAAGTATAAGAAAATAGAAAGCTGGGCTGCTGCCTCTGCCAAGGAGCGGGAAGGCTTATCCTACAAAAAATGGGGGAAGCGGTTTAATGTTTTCCTGGAACTTGTTGAGCTTCTGATATGCCCGGATCTGATTATTTTAGGAGGAGGCACCTCAAAAGATTTTGACCAGTTTAAGAAATACATCACCATAGATACCCCTGTTATCCCGGCAGAATTACGCAACCACGCCGGCATTATCGGAGCTGCCGCGGCAGCCCTGCATGAAGTTTCAAAAGACTAAGCCTCTAAGTAACCTTATTGCGTTTGCGATCAACCTCTTTGAGATAGATCTTCCTTAGCCTGAGATGGCTGGGGGTTACTTCCACATATTCGTCCTTCTGGATATATTCCAATGCCTCTTCAAGAGAGAATTTGATCGCTGGTACGATCCTGGCCTTATCATCAGACCCTGCTGCCCGTACATTAGACAGTTTTTTGGTCTTGGTGACATTGACCACCATATCGTCGCCACGGGAATTTTCACCAATGACCTGGCCTTCGTAGATATCCTCTCCGGGATCAATAAAGAAACGACCCCGTTCCTGTAGCTTGTCAATAGAATAAGGAATGGCCTTCCCGTTTTCCATGGACACCAGGGATCCGTTGATCCTTTGCGGGATGTCTCCCTTCATGGGTTGGTATTCACGAAAACGGTGTGTCATTATGG
>JABDRK010000362.1 GCA_013041785.1 Eudoraea sp. | reverse complement strand
CTACAAGGGCTACCGTACTTCCCTTGGGTATTTTCAGATTAAATTCCTTGAAAACGGGCTCATCCTCGTATTTAAAGGAAACCTTTTCCAGGGATATTTCCCGGAGGAAATCGGTCTTTGGAACCGGGTTTTCCGGTTCGCGAATAGGATTCACAGCCTCAATCACCTCCAGTACGCGTTGTGCTGCGGCATTTCCCTTACGCACACCGTAGGAGGCTTTGCTAATTGCCTTGGCAGGGGTAAGGATATTATAGGCAAGGCCCATATAGGCAATAAAAGAAGAAGCATCCAGCGTCTTATCCACCAGGACCATTTTTCCACCAAACCACAACAAGACCCCGATAACCAGAATTCCCAGGAATTCGCCGGTTGGAGAAGCCAGGTTTTGCCGGTTAAGCAATCGATTGGAGAAATGATAGAAGCGCGAGGTGGAATTTTTAAATATTTGTGCAAAACGCGATTCCGAATTAAACGCTTTTATAACGCGAAGCCCACCCAGAGTTTCTTCCACTATGGAAAGGAATTCCCCCTGTTCTTTCTGCACCCTCAGCGACTTCTTTTTCAGGGATTTGCCAATACGGCTTATGATCATACCTGCTATAGGTATGAATATAAACACAAACAAGGTGAGTTTCACGCTAATGAAAAACATGATCAATATGGTGAACAGGATGGTAAGGGGTTCCCTGACGATCAGTTCCAGGATGGACAAAAAGGAATGCTGGATTTCCAATACATCCGAAGTAATCCGGGCAATGACATCACCCTTCCTTTTCTCAGAGTAATAGGCGATCGGCAATTCTACTATCTTCTCATACATTTTGTTACGGATGTCTTTAAGCACCCCATTGCGCAGGAAGGTGATAAAATACATTGCCAGGTAATTGAAGACATTTTTTAATAAGAATAGTATCAAAACAAGCCCGATGACCAGAACCAGCCCTTTCATTTCATCATCCCCGGCATATAAGGTAATTTGATAATTGATATAATCCTGAAGATAGGTTTTGACCTGCCCCATTTCGGAATAGACCGGTTTAACGTATACTTTCTTGGATTGATCAAACAGCACATCCAGCATGGGGATCAGCGCAGCAAAAGAAAGCGCACTGAAAAGTGCATAGAGAATATTGAAGAAAATGTTCAGAAAGCCGAATTTCCTGTAGGGCAGGGCATAGGCTAAGATTTTACGGAAATAATCCATTATCCCAGATTCAGTTCATTCAGAATCCGCGCAATCTTTTGATCCAATTCCTGTTCCGTTTGCTCAAAATCCTCAGCTCCTTTGAGGGAGGTGTTTATACTAAAGTAAAACTTTATCTTGGGTTCGGTCCCGCTGGGACGTGCCGCCATCTGTGTCCCGTCGGCCGTGGTATAGATCAGTACATTGGATTTTGGAATGTCTATAGGAGTTTTTTCTCCTGTTTTAAGATTGTGGGAAACCGAGGTGCTGTAATCATCCACAACCACTACGTCCGATCCGTCAATAGCGGTAATCGGGTTTTGGCGGTAGTCTACCATCATTTGCGCAATTTCCTCGGCACCCTGCATGCCTTTCTTGGTAAGGGAGATCAATTTTTCCTTGAAAAACCCATAGTCCTGGTAGCAGGTTATCAGTTCATTAAAGAAGGAACTTCCTGATGCTTTGGCCTGTGCTCCAATCTCACAAGCGAGCAGAGTAGCAGTTACAGCATCCTTATCCCTAACGAAATCACCAACCATAAACCCAAAACTCTCTTCCCCTCCGCCAACAAAATCCTGTTCGGGGAAGTCCTTGATCATTTTAGCAATCCATTTAAAGCCTGTGAGGGAAATTTTGCACTCCACTCCATAGGCTTCCGCCAATTTTGACATCATGGGGGTAGAAACGATGGTTGAAGCAATAAATTCATTGCCCCGGAACCCTTTCTTTTTTCGTTGTTCCAACAGGAATTGGGTCATGAGGATCATGGTTTGGTTGCCATTGAGCAATTGTAATTCCCCCTTATTGTTACGCACGGCGATACCGAGCCGGTCGCTGTCCGGATCCGTACCCACAACCATATCAGCACCTATCTCCTCAGCTTTTTTCATGGCTATTGACAGGGCTTCCGGTTCTTCCGGGTTAGGCGATTTCACGGTTGGGAAATCACCATCGGGCACGCGCTGTTCCTCAACAACGGTTACCTGTGTATATCCGGCCCTTTTCAGGACTTCCGGGATGGCTGTGATGGAGGTCCCGTGCAGGGAGGTGAAGACGATTTTAAAATCCGCTTTTCCTGCTGCTCCAAAATCTCCGTTTTCTACTGAAGCGGCTATAAAAGCCTCATCTACCTCTTTGTCAATGAGCTTTATTAAGCTTTCATCCGGGGTAAACTTTATATCCTCGAAAGCCAGTTTATCGATCTCGGCTATAATTTGACCGTCTTGTGGTGGCACGATTTGCCCCCCATCGGTCCAGTATACTTTATAACCGTTGTATTCGGGCGGATTATGGGAAGCAGTCAAAACTACTCCCGCATGGCAATTCAGGTAACGAACCGCAAAGGAAAGTTCCGGAGTTGTGCGGAGTGCCGAAAACAGGTATACCTGTATACCATTGGCAGAAAACACTTCGGCTACCAAACGGGCCAGCGTATCGCTGTTGTGTCTGCAGTCGTATGCAATAACCACTTTCAGGGATTCCCCTTTGTACAC